>JAJRTP010000522.1 GCA_024278255.1 Chloroflexota bacterium
AAGTTTTGATGGATAAATAAATCCATGCCGGACAGGAAAATGCCAAAGCCGGGATGGGTATGGTACCAGCCCACGATCACGGCCGTATCATCCGGATATTTTTCCCGCAGACTGTCGTTCATATAGCGCCAGCTTTCCGGTGTGTAGGTCACGCTGGCGCCGTTCATCACCGTGTATTTGGCAATGATCGTGTCAAAAATGTGGACGACGTAACGGCCGTCCGGTTGTTTTTCCGGCCGTTCCCCAATGAGGACGCCGGCCACTTCCCGATTGAGGCTGCTTAGGGCGTGAGCCTGGGAAGCGCGCAAGGCCGGTTCCTCAATTAAAATGTCTACGGCCGCCCAGGTGGGGGTGCCGATGGGCTGCTTCTCGCCAGCTACCCGCACCCGTGCCCGGCTGGGGGCAATGACTGTCTCGCCTTCCTCTTCGCCGATTTCCGGCGCTTCCCGTTCTTCATGCACTGGCTGTGGTTCGGCTACGATGATGTTGACCGGGATGAGTTCTGTGTCGGCTGCGGCCGTATCCTCGAATTCTTCTTCCGGTTCTGCTTCCGCAACGGCCGTGTCTGTTTCCTCAGGCTCTACCGATAGCAGCACAACCTGGGCCGACCAATCCCAATCCCGATTGGGCGGGATGGGATCGCCGTCGCTATCCATCACGTCCAGTTTGACGGCCACCGTTTCATCGGTCACCAATTCCGCCAACCTGATTTGTTGGTAAGTTTGCCAAACTTCTGCTTCTAACTCATCGGCATATTGCTGCAAATCAGCCAACGTGCATTCCGGCAGCGGTTTGACCTGCCCGCCTACGGGAATGGCATCTTTGGGTGTCAAAGTGATATGAGCAGTCACCGCCTGTTCCATATCTGGCAAGGACAGGCTGACAACAGCAATGAATTGAGGGGTGTCAGTTTCGTTCATAATGAGTATTTATTTTCCCGGAAACGCTACAGTTTCTAAGAAACAGTTTCCGGGAAAATAATCCAGTTGCTTTATCGTGTTAATTCCAGGGTGATCTGGCAGGGCGCTGAATTTTGCAGACGAATGTTGTTGCGGTCTACGGCCGTAAGCCGCACTTCATATTGTCCAGGCGTGGCTTCCTGCGTGTTCCATGTACCCAATTGACCCAGTTTGGTATCGCGGCGCTGGGTATCGCTGAGCTGCCATTCTGTCTGGCCCAAAAAACGGGTTTCCAGCAGATAACGAGCAGCATCCGGGAATACGGCCGTACCCACAAAAACCACCTCACTCCCCGCCGGGAAACGATAGCCGGATACCGGCGTCAGAATGCGCAACCGCGGGTCCGGGCAGGCAGCGGCATTCAAATCTGTCTCCTGCGCCAGAGTGAGCAGCACACTTTCCATCTGATTGGCCTGCTGCGTTAAGGGGATGACCCAGCCAAACAATAAAATCAGGCTAAGCAGAAAGCCAATCACCCCGGCTGCCAGCACGGCCTGCATTTGGGTCGGCAGATAATCCCGCCAATCTGCCTGTTCACGGAAGGCGGGATGGACGTGACCATCGGCCGCCTGGGCGGCGTAAAATGCTTCCGTTTCCGCTTCGCGCCACACTTCCGTCTTGACCACGCGCCAGGGAATCACGGATTGGGCCTGCTGGTCAGCCAGTTCATAAAATCCGGCCAGAGGCGCCAGTTCGCCGTCCACCCAGCCAAAGTAACACGCTTCACTGTTGAGCGGGTCTACCACCAGTCCCACGTGCCAGGGCATCCGAAAAGCGGCCGTATGCACCACCACGTCATCGCTGGAATAAAAAACCTGCAAGCCGGGATGGGTATGAAACCAGCCTACAATGTCCAGGTCGGGGTACTGCGCTTCTTTGTTCTGGTGAATCTGGCTCCAGGCGTCGGCCGTAAAAGTAAAATGCACCGGCCCGGAATCTGCCGTGACGGCGGGGATGGCCGCCTGGACTTCCACAATCAGCCCTTCATCCTGCCGGTAAGCCCGCCCCAACAGCACGCCGCCCAATTCTGACTGCAAATTGCTGATGCTGTGAGCGCGAATTTGTTCCAGGGAGGTCTGGTTGTTCAGGACGATGACCTGGCCGGGAGGCAGCGGGTCGCCGTGCAAGATGGCGGATGCTGGCAGGCTGGACGGCCGTGCCGGTAAATGGGCTGAATCTTCGTCAGAGATACGGCCGTTTTCCCGGCCGGCTTTCTCAGAGGATGTTGATGCCGCATTCATCCGGTTCTTCCTCCCCCAGGACGATCAAATCCTCCAGCGATTTCCCTTTCAGGTCGCGCCGGTCTATAGGGAAGAGGCGCTTATTGCGCAAGGCCCAGGCCGCCGCCTTCGAGTTCATCGGATCGCGCGGGTCATAATTCTTGTACTGAATCATCTCCCCCAGCGTCAGGAGCAGTTCGTCCAGCGTCTTGGCCGCCCACCAGGCCCCGATGCACACCGCCCCCGTTACGTGGATATTGGGGTGGAAAATGGGCGTCAGCCATTTCAACTGCGGCTGCTTCAACGGGTATTCCGCATGGAGGTAGACACTCACCTCATGCACGTCCCGCAAAATCGGCTTGCCGGAAGGGGTAATCTTCTCCACACCCTTGCAGGTGTAACGGATCAGATACTTTTCCACCGGATCGCCGTCCGTGGTCAAAATATTGATAAACTCGCTGCGATTAACCAGCCGGCGGACTTGTTCATAATCATTCCGCAGCCGGGTTTCACGAATGTCAAAGGCCATTTTTTAGTGTTCAGTGTTCAGTGTTCAGTGTTCAGTTTCAGTAAACGATTACTGAAAACTGAAAACTGTATACTGAACACTGGATAAACTATCCCGCCGTCACTTCCGGGAATAAGCTCAAAATATCATCTTCCTGCACACCGGCGTCGGCTAACGTTTCGTCGTCGCTCAGGCGTTTGCCGGAATCACGATGATCCAACCGGTAAGTGATGGGATTGGCGCCCTGGGTTGTGGGCAGCCCCATTTTGCTCACCAATGCCGGGATCAGCCGGCGCATCGGTACGTCGTCGGGAAGTTCTACCGGGGTCTTCTTGGAACCGGTCGGGTCATAAATAATCACTTTAATGCTTGCCATTTGTCATAGCCTCCAATTTGTTTTAACCTAAAGATAATCAATATAGTATACGTTAATTTCTGATTTTTGTTGCGTTGTTACGAGAATGTCAAAAAGGTCTCTTTGTCCCCGGTCAATTCCAGGTAGATTTGTTCACGGCCGTTGTTCGCCCGTACAATTCCCAGAGGGGGAATATCCATCTCTGCCAGTGTTCTGTCCAGAAAATCCTCGTCGCCGCTGATGCGGTGGGTCAGGGACATTTCCCGACGGCCGTTGCAATCCGGGCAGCGGTATTCACTTTCATACAGCCGAGCCATCTTCTTAAAGACCGGTTCGCTGGCGCCGCAGTCCGGGCAAGTCATGTGGGTGATAATTTCGCCGTCAAATTCAATGACCGTTTCTGGCCCCAGTTTTTCCTGGGCAATGGCTAATAGTTCGGCCAGGGTGGTGGTTACGGCCGTAACCTGCGGCAGTTCCACAATCGGTTCCAGCGTCGAATGGCTCATGCAGCCCTCCTTCACCGGATATTCCGTCTTGTACACGTCATTCGTCAGCCCGTTGATTAACATCGCTTTGCCCGGTTCCACCTCCATCCCGTGAATCAACTTCAACGCTTCCTGCGTCTGAAAAGCCGCTACAATCGAAGCACTGGTTGGCGTGGTGGGCACTTTGCCCTGCAAAATGTTATCCCGCGCCAGCAGCGGGCAGGAGTAACGCAGGTTGATGATTTGGTAATCAGCATCCGTCAGCGTGCATTCATAGCAAGCCCCCTGCCAGGGCCAAAAAAGGCGCACAATCCCCATCAACTCCTGAATCGCTCCGTCCACCCAGGGCCGGTTCACCGAATAGGCGAAACGGTTGATGGACAGCCTCGCCTCCCGGTTATCCAGGCAGCCAATAATGGCATCCACGTGGCGGAAGACGCCCAACCCCATCTCGAAATTGATGTCGCCGTGCCATGCCTTCACCTTCACGTCCGGGTTCAGCTCCTTGACGCGCCGGGCAACCACGTCCACCTTGCGCTCCCCCCGGTCTCCCTCGCGGAAAAGGACAGAGCGGCTGAGATTGCTGTCTTCAATCGTGTCAAAATCGGCAATCAGCAGGTTGCCAATACCCATCAGCGCCAGATTCTTGAGGACTTCATTCCCCAAAGCGCCCGCGCCTACCACCAACACGGTGGCGTCGCGTACTGTTTCCTGCTGCCACCAGCTAATATAGCCAAAGGTGTGATACCGGTCGCTGTCCGGATCGGTAATAACAATGGGTTCCCCTACTTCAATTTGTTCGTCACTCATAAAAGTTCCTTTGCTATGTGCTGCGTAACACGTCCTATTTTACGTCAAACTGTGGGGAAAGTTTCATATTTAGGCCGATATACGCCATTGGTTCATCTTGGCTTAACCCTGCGAGTGACAATTCGGTTATAATACAGGGCGGTTGGAAGCTGCAGCAACATCTACAAAGTCGGCCTGCACCGACTGGAACCTAACCGACGCAGGTCGGTTTTGCAGATGTTGCCGCGAATTTATTCGCCGCTTGTGGCAAAAGTGAACGAACAAATGGACGACTTTGTGATTTACGTTAACAATGACGGTAATCCGGCCAGCTTGATTGCGGGTAAACTGTACCGGGTTTTGCCGGACACGGCCGTACCCGGCATGATACGAATTATTGACGAGGACGCATCAGAAATTGACGGCTACTTGTATCCGGCCGCTGCGTTTGCGCCTGTGGCGCTGCCGGAAGCGGCAATACAGGCATTATTCCCTACTCCGAACTGCCAATCCTTCGATTCGGCTCAGGACAACGCTTCAATCTCTGATCCATGACGCTTCGTATTCAGTTGTTTCAAACGCTTCAGGTAAGCAACGGCCGTATCCCCACCCTGGATATGGGGTCGCCGACGACGCGATCCCTGTTTGCCTACCTGGTCTTGCATCACCAGCAGGCAATTGACCGGCGGCGGCTGGCCTTCCGCTTTTGGCCGCGGGGCAGCGAACAGGCTGCCCGGCGTAACCTGCGCCAATACCTGCACCGCATCCGCCAAGCCTTGGAGCCGATAGACCCGGACGGCCGTTTCCTGACCGCCGAAGGTCACTATGTCCAGTTTCAGCCGCCGGAGGATTGGTTTCTGGATACGGCCGTATTTGAACAAGCCTGCACCCCGCCCCACGAAAACCTCTCCCTGGCCATCCAGCTTTACAGCGGCGATCTGCTCGAAGATTTATACGACGACTGGGTGTTGGAAGAGCGGGAACGGCTGGCCCGGCTCTACCGGCAAGCTCTTTTGCGCCAGATTGACCGGGAAGAAGCCGCCGGAAATTTGAGTGCGGCCGTCGAATACGCCCAAAAATACCGCGCCGCCGAACCCCTCCTGGAAAACGCTTACCTGCGCTTGATGCGCCTCCACTACACCGCCGGCGACCGCGCCCGCCTCAAACAAACCTACGACCAACTCAGCGACATGCTCGCCGCCGAACTGGATGTCGCCCCCCTCCCCGAAACCGCTGCCGCGTACCAAGCCATGCTCATTGGCGACTACCCATCCCCCCATCCCCCCAAAACCTTACTCCCTCATCCCCATCCCCCCACTCCCTCATCCCCTTACACCCCCTTCGTTGGCCGCACAACCGAACTTACCTGGCTAACTGACTCCCTGACTGCCGCCGAGCAGGGCCACGGCCGTTTCTGTTTCATTTTAGGCGAATCCGGCGTGGGTAAAACCCGGCTGATTGACGAATGGACGGCGCGGCTGGGCCAGCCTGTCTACCTGTTCCGCGGGCGGGGGCACGAATTTGAGGCGATGATACCCTACAGCCCGTTAGCCCAGGCATTACGCGAAGGGGAAACGGCCGTATCCTGGGAATACTTCCGGCCGCCGCCCCCCTGGTTGGGCGCGCTCCAGCCCCTCCTGCCCGATTTGCCCGCCCGCTTTCCCGGCTACAGCCTGACCAGCCAGCATCACGTCATCGAAGGGTTGACCAATTTCCTGCTCACCCTCTCCCGGCAGCGGCCTGTCATTTTAATTGTAGACAACCTGCATTGGGCCGACGCCCCCACCTGGCACTTCCTCGGCTATTTGTCGCAGCATGGGGGGAACGGCCGTATCCTGACCATCGTCGCCGCCCGCCCCGAAGACATCCCCCCGGAACGGCAGCGGCTGGTGCGCAAAATGGAGCGGGAACAGTGGCAAACCCGCCGCCTGCTGCGCCTCAATCGGGCAGAAACGGAAACCCTGGTGCGCCAGCTCATGTCCGGCGAAAAAGTGGAACCCGTCTTCTTCCGCCGCATCTACGAAGAGACCGAAGGCAACCCGTTCTTCATCATCGAGACCATCCGCGCCGTGCGCGAAGCGGGGGGCGACTGGACGGAAAGCGTACCCACCGACGCCGCCGGCCATCGCCCCCATTTTGCCATCCCTCTGCAAGTGCAAGCCGTCATCGAATCCCGGCTGGACAAGCTGGACGAAAAGAGCGGTGCGGCATTGGGCGTGGCCGCTGCCATTGGCCGCGAGTTCAGCTTTGATCTGCTGCAACAAGTCAGCCAACAGCCCACGGAAGAACTGTTAGACGCCCTGGATGAATGGCTGGCGCGGGGGCTGGTGCGGGAAACGGGGGACGGCTACGACTTCAGCCACGAAAAGTTGAGCCAGGTGGCTTACCAGCGCCTCAGCCGCGCCCGCCGCCAGTGGGTGCATTTGCAGATTGCCGACTACCTGGCTCGCCATCCCGCCACCGACCCGGCCCAATTGGCCCACCATTACTACCGCAGTTCCCAGCCGGACAAGGCGCTGCCCTGGCTGGCCCGGGCAGGGGAACGGGCGCTGCGGGTGCGTTCCTATAACGAGGCGCGGGAATTTGGCTTACAGGCGATTGGCTTGCTCGGCCGTTTCCCCGCGCTCAAGCAACAGGAACGAGCGGAACGGATCGATCTCAACCTGCAACTGGCCCAGGCGTATGCCTTCACCGGGCAATGGGCCAAGGCGTCCCAACTGCTGCAAGAGACGGAGCGCATGGCCGAAGCGTCCGGCGATTTGGCCCGATTGGCCCGCATTTTTTACCGTTCGGCGCAGATTTTCTGGCTGCAAAGCCAGGCGGCCGTGGCGGATGATTACGCCCGCCGCGTCCTGCGCCACGCAGAGGAATTGGACGATGCAGATTTGCGCCTGGCCGCGCTGCGCATGTTGGGCCGGGTGAATATCGTCCTCAGCCAATACGACGACGCCATCGCTTACCTGCTGCGCTATGTGGATTTGGCGGAGAAGGAGTGGGCGCCGCCCGATTTGCCCGTGGTGTACGGCTATCTGGGCGTGGCCTACGCCCGCGTGGGGTCGTGGCAGCGGGCAATTGCCGCGGCGCAGCGAGGGGTGGATTTGTCGCGGGCGGGCGCGCCGGGGGCGACGCGGGTGGTGGCCCGGATGCAGTTGGCTTTTGTTTACGCGGAACTGCGGGAATGGCAGCAGGCGTTGGCGACGGGGCGGCCAGTGGCTGATTTGTGGCGGGAGGAAGGAATTACGCCTCATTCATTCATGCTGCGGGTGGTTATGGGTCGCTGCCAGGCGCAGTTGGCGGACGTGGCGGCGGGGATTGCGGAGATTGAGGCGGCTTTGCGTTGGGCGGATGAGATGGGCTACCGGGTGATGGTTCACGCGGTGACGATGTATCTGGCGCAGGCGCAGGCGGCGGCGGGGGAATGGGATGTGGGGCTGCGCACGGCCGTCAAAGCGCAAAAGTTGGCGGAAGAAGCGGGGGATTTGTGGGCAACGGCCGTTTCCCGGCGCGTCCAGGCGGAAATCGAAATGCGCCGTCCCCGACCCGACTGGTTAGCCATCGAAGACCAGCTCATCCGCGCCCGCGACCGGCTGCGCCAAATCCGCGCCCGCCCTGACCTGGCCCGCGTCTACCTCACCCTGCGCCGCCTCTACGACCGCGCCGGGCAGATGGCCTGGGCCGTAGACTGCCACTTCCGTGCCGTCACCATCTTCGAGGAACTGGGGATGGACGAGGAGCGGCGGCAGGCTCAGGGCCAGGCGGCCGGCGAGCGCACCGGCGCCGTCGTCATCTCCGGCCTGCCCCTGCGCGGTCCCAATTTGCCGTCCGAACCGTAGGACAATTTTGCAAAATTGTCCTACAGGGCGGGAACGGGGCAGGGATGCCCCGGCTACTGAGCAATCAAGTTCTGGATTTCAGCAATAAGGGCAGGTAGATTGGGCTGTGTAAAGCTCATATCAAGTGCGGGAATACGGTTATGTTTTATATCCGGGGGAATGTGTTTGTGGTGGGGGTGTGTGCTGGCCAGTGCGGGATTATTTGGATGCGGTTGAGCGTCGTACCAGGCTATCTTATCGGCATTATGCCATAGTTCATAGCCGTAGAATTCAATTTCAACTGTGCCAAAGTCCAGAGACAAGCGTTCTTGTATGGAAATTCGGTAGCCCTGAGTAAAAAGCAGTTCTCCTTTGAGTACGGCCGTTCGCTTGCCGCGCCGGATAACGGTCAGGGTAGATTGCTGAATGGAGGGAAACTGTTGTTTGAGCGTATATACGTATTCTTCGTAATCAGATAATGACTGGAATGGGTTCGCGTTGCGCTGTTCTTTCCATCACGTCTACAATGTTGGTTGACTGGTCCAGCAAGGTTTGCATGGTTTTGCGATACTGTTCCTGGCGTCGCAGCAGAATTTTGTACGCGCCGGCCCAATCCGCCCAGTCAAGTACCCAGGAATCATCGTCTGGTTCTTCGCCGTTGATGTAGGCTTCGTAGAAAGTTTCTGAGAGGATGCCGTATTTCCGCTCATACACTTCGATATCTTCAGTGAGCGCGTGAATATCGGCGATGATGTCTTGCAACGTCATAGTCGTTTTTTGCCTAACCATAATTACCACCTCGATTTAGAGTATAGGCAGGTTTGATTGGTTGTCAATGTGGGTGGAGGGAAATGCTTGACTGGCGTGCGGCCGGGAAAGGGCGAGAGGGCGCGGGGCAATTAGTAATAGTTGTCAATTGAGTGGGGCATTTTGCAGGGCCTGGTATTGGTTTTTGAGCAATTTCAACATGCCCGGTTCCATGCGCCAATCTGTAAACGTCTCAGTTTCTTCCAGTTCTCCGGCATTGAGACATTTCTCGAACTCGAATGTGCCGTTGCGGTTTCTTGTCATTTGCCGCGCATGTCCTCACATGTGCATTGGTGAAAGCATTAACGCTTCCATAAACGCCTCATTAACGCCCCTTCCGTAAACTACCCACTGAAAACTGCAAACCGAACACTGAAAACTGGAGAAGAATATGCCCCGCGGCTTTTCCCACACCCTTAACAGCAGCACATTGCAGCCCGGTGAACTACAGTTGAAGATAGAAAACGTCTCTCTGGCCTTTGGCGGCGTTCAGGCATTGACGGACGTGAGCCTGGAGGTGCGACAGAGCGCGATTACGGCCGTTATCGGCCCCAACGGCGCGGGCAAAACCAGCTTGCTCAACTGCATCAGTGGCTTGTACCATCCGCAGGACGGCCGTATCCTCTTCTACAACCAGGGGAACGAACACGAACTGACCAAACTCAAGCCGTACCAAATCGCCAAATTGGGCATCGCTCGCTCCTTCCAGAACATCGAACTGTTCAAGCACATGACCGTCCTGGATAACCTGATGTTGGGGCGGCACAATCATCTCAAGAGCAACATCTTTACCGGCGGCCTCTACTGGGGCAAAACCCAAAAAGAAGAAGTGGAAAACCGCTTTTTTGTGGAAGACATCATTGATTTGCTGGAAATCCAGGCGATCCGCAAGCAGGCTGTGGGGACACTCTCTTACGGCTTGCAGAAGCGGGTGGAACTGGGCCGCGCCCTGGCCATGCAGCCCAGCCTGCTCATTCTGGATGAGCCGATGGCCGGGATGAACGCCGAGGAAAAAGAGGACATGGCCCGTTTTGTCCTGGACGTGAACGAGGAACACGGCGTCAGCATCATCATTATCGAACATGACATGGGCGTGGTCATGGACATTTCCGACCACATTGCCGTGCTGGACTTTGGCTTGAAAATTGGTGACGGCACGCCCGACGAAGTGCAGCGCAATCCGGACGTGATTCGCGCTTACCTGGGTGAGGATTTGGCGATTATGTGACGTATTGCGTAACCAATTTACGCAATACGCAATACGCAATACGATCAATGGCTGAAACATTTCCCCAACTACTCATTGAACGAACCCGCGAATTTGGCGATGTTACTGCCCTGCGGGAAAAGGATTACGGTATCTGGCGGGCCATTAGCTGGAACGAATACCTGACACACGTGCGCTATTTCTGCCAGGGGTTGGTCAGCCTGGGCCTGACGCCGGCCGATACGGTAGCCATCATCGGCGACAACCGACCGGAATGGATTTACGCGGAACTGGCAGCGCAGGCGGCGGGGGCCAAGAGTATCGGCATCTACCAGGACGCGGTGGTGAAGGAGATGGTTTATATTGTCACTCACGCCCGCGTCAAATTCATCGTGGTGGAAGATCAGGAGCAGGTAGACAAAATCATCGAGATGTGGGATGACCTGACCGGCGTGGAAAAGGTCATCTACTACGATCCTAAAGGGCTACGGAATTATACGGAGGAGTACCTGATGTACTTCCCGGAAGTGGAGAAGTTGGGTGAAGCGTATGAGCGGGAACACCGGGGGTGGTTTGAGGAGCGGGTGGCGCAGGGAAGGGAAGATGATGTTGCCATTCTCTCCACCACCTCCGGCACCACCGGCTACCCCAAACTGGCGATGATTACGCACAAGAATCTGATCAGCATGGGGCACAGTCTGATGGAGATTGACCCGCTGGAGCCGGATGACCGCTTCGTCAGCTTTTTGCCGCTGGCCTGGATTGGCGAGCAGATGATGTCGTTTGCGTGCAGTCTGCAAAGGGGGTTTACGCTGAACTTCCCGGAAAAACCGGAAACGGCCGTAGCCAACATCCGCGAAATCGGCCCCCAATCCATGTTCAGCCCACCCCGCATCTGGGAAAACCTGGTCAGCCAGGTGATGGTCAAGATGGAAGACAGCAGCCGTCTGAAAAAAGCCGTCTACGATTGGGCCATGAAAGTAGGCGAGGAGATGGCCGACGCCCGTTTTCGCAAGGAAACCCCTTCATTTGGCCTGAAAGTGCGCTACCGGCTGGCCGATTGGTTGATTTTTGCGGAACTGCGGGATCATTTGGGGTTGCGTTTTTTGAAACGGGCTTACACCGGTGGCGCGGCGTTGGGGCCGGACGTGTTTCGCTTTTTCCATGCCCTGGGGGTGAATTTGAAGCAGATTTACGGCCAGACCGAGGCCAGCGGTATCAGCGTGGTGCATCGGGATGGGGATGTGAAATTTCAGACGGTGGGCACGCCGTTGCCGGGCACAGACGTGCAAATTGACGGCAACGGCGAAATCCTGCTCAAGTCGGAGGCAATCTTCAAGGGGTATTATGGCAATGAAGAGGCCACACGGGAAACGTTGGTAGATGGCTGGCTGTATTCCGGGGACGCCGGTTATTTTGACGAGGACGGCCATCTGATTGTGATTGACCGGGCGAAGGACGTGATGACGCTGCACGACGGTACCAAATTCAGCCCGCAGTTTATTGAGAACAAGTTGAAATTCAGCCCCTACATCAAGGAAGCGGTGGTGTTTGGCGGCGACTGGCCGTTTGTGACGGCGATGATCAACATTGACATGGATAACACGGGCAAATGGGCGGAAAACCACCAGATAGCGTACACCACCTACACCGATCTGGCGCAAAAGCCGGAGGTGTATGCCCTGGTGCGGGAGCAGGTGGAACGGGCCAATGAGGATTTGCCTTCTGCCGCCCGCATCCGCCGTTTCCTGCTGCTGCATAAGGAACTGGATGCGGACGACGCAGAACTGACGCGGACGCGCAAGGTGCGCCGCGGCTTTGTGGCTCAACGATATGATGACATTGTATCGGCCCTGTACAGCCATAATGATTACTTGGATATTGAGTCGGTGATTACGTATCAGGACGGCCGTACCGCCACCATCAAAACCCGTCTGCAAATCGAAACGATGGAAAATGGTGTGGAGTAAACGCTTATGGAAAAATTCCTGCAACTGACTTTGACCGGTTTAACCAACGGGGCCATTTTATCCCTGGTCGCCCTCGGCTTTGTCCTGATTTACAAGGCCAGCGATGTGCTGAACTTTGCCCAGGGGGATTTTATGGTCGTGGGGGCGTTTATTACCTACGGCCTGATTGTGCAGGTGGGGCTGCCCTGGCCGGCCGGGATTTTGCTGGCCGTTATTTTTGCTGTGCTGATGGGGGTGACGATTGAACGCTTGATCCTGCGCCCCATGATTGGCGAACCGATCATCTCGGTGATTATGGTGACGATTGGGCTGTCCAGCCTGCTCAGGGCGTTTGTCAGCGCCATTTGGGGGACGACGGGGCGGGCGTTCCCGGCGTTCCTGCCCAGCGATCCGGTAAATGTGCTGGGGGCGACAATTGGCGCTGACCGGTTGATTGCTATTGGTCTGGTGGCTGTTCTGTTTGCCCTGTTCACTCTGTTTTTCCGCTATAACCGGGAAGGGGTGGCTATGCGGGCCACGGCCGATGACCAGCAGGCGGCTTTGAGTATGGGCATCAGCGTGAAGCGGGTATTTGCCATCGCCTGGTCTATTGCGGCGGTTACGGCCGTACTCGCCGGCATCATCGTCGCAAATATCGTTGGCGTTAGTTTGGCTATCAGTTTTATCGGCCTGACCGTCTTTCCTGTCGTCATTTTAGGCGGGCTGGACTCTATCCCCGGCGCTGTTGTTGGCGGTGTCATCATCGGCCTGCTGCAAGCGTACATGGCCGGTTACACTCCCAGCTACCTGGCCTTGAGTACTGTCATTCCCTTTATCGTCCTCCTGCTCATCTTAATGGTGAAGCCCTACGGCTTGTTCGGCGAAGAGCGTATTGAGCGAGTTTGATCGGTGATCAGTAATCGGTAAACAGACCGATTACCGAATACCGGATACCGGATACCGAAATATGGAATCAGGCATTTTTCACACCACCTACGAAAGCGATATGGCCTTGCGGCGCACGCCGTGGATGCGCTGGCGCATTTATATTCTCCTGGTCTTACTGGCGATCTTTCCCTTTGTAGCCAACAATTATTATCTGACGCTGGCGAATCAGATTGGCATTGTGGCCATTGCTGCTATTGGCCTGAATATCCTCACCGGCTTTACCGGGCAGATCAGTCTGGGGACGGGTGGGTTTATGGCGGTGGGAGCGTACACGTCCGGCTTGCTGGCGGCCAATCTGGGGCTGCCCTGGTGGTTAACGATTATTATTGCCAGTATTTTTACGGCACTGGTGGGCGGTTTCTTTGGCATCCCTTCGCTGCGCCTGAAAGGGTTGTATCTGGCTATGGCTACGCTGGCTTCCCAGCAAATCATTGAATGGGCCATCATTCGCTCTCCCCTGACCGGCGGCGTGGAAGCGTTGGTGTTGCCGATGCCTACTGTATTCGGCCGGCGGGCGAATACGGAGTTCGGCTTTTATTGGGTGATTTTCATCATCCTCATTCTGGTTGTGTTCTATGCTGTCAACCTGTTCCGCTCCAAAATTGGCCGGGCCTTCATCGCTATCCGTGACCAGGACATTGCTGCTGAGGTGATGGGCGTCAATTTGTTCCGCTATAAAATTCTTTCCTTTGCTACTTCTTCCTTTATCATTGGTATGGCGGGCGGAATGCTGGCGAATTACCGGGGCATTGTCAGTTTTGAGCGATTTACGATTGAAGCCTCTATTTTTTATCTGGCCGTCATTATCATTGGCGGGATGGGGTCGGTGTCTGGCTCTATCTATGGCGCTATTTTTATGACACTGGTTCCTGCCATCCTGACCAATTTGGGCCAAACTTTAGGCGGTTCTATTCCCCAGATGGCTAAATTGATTCCCTTTATCCGCCAGGGGGTGTTTGGCCTGACCATCATCATTTTCCTTATCTTTGAACCGGAGGGATTAGCCAAAATCTGGCGGGATATTAAGGATTATTTGCGATTATGGCCGTTTAGTTATTGAACGTATTGCGTGTTGCGTACTGCGTAATGTTTGTCGTTACGCAGTACGTAATACGCAATACGCAATAAAATTTTACCCATATAGTTTTTCGAGTTTTCCGAGGAGGAATGAGATATGAAAGGTAAATTGTTTGGCAGGATGTTTTTATTGTTGTTTGTCGCTTTGGCGGGCGCGTTGGCGTTGTCGGCCTGCGGCGGCGGGGGCGGGGACGAGGGAGAGCCGATTAAGGTGGGGGCGATTTTTGACCTGACGGGGCCGACGTCGGACGTGGGGACGCCGTATTCGGAGGGGATTAAGGCGTTTATTGAATGGAAGAATGAGAACGGCGGGGTAGACGGCCGTACCCTCGATCTCATGTCTGCTGATTACGCTTACGCCGTAGATCAGGCCGAGCAGTTGTACAGCCAGTACGTCAACGACGGCGCAGTCGTCTTTCAGGGCTGGGGCACGGGCGACACCGAAGCATTGCGCGGGCGGATTGCCTCCGATGAGATTCCCTTTATGTCCGCCTCCTACTCCGCCGGACTACGCGATCCGAATGAAGCGCCTTACAATTTCCTGGTAGGCACAACCTATTCTGACCAGGCGCTTACGGCTATTGACTGGGCGATGCAAAACAGCAGCGGTACACCGGTCATTGCCATCTTCCATCATGACAGTCCGTTTGGCTTGTCCCCGGTAGCCGATGCACAGGAATATGGCGCATCCAAAGGGATAGAAGTGCTGGCCTTTCCCATGCCCAAGGGGGCGACCGATTACGCGGCAGAACTGACCCAGGCTAAAGATGCCGGTGTGACCCACATCCTCATCCAAAATGTCTCTTCTCCGGCGGCTACTTTAGCCAAGAATGTGAAGGATGCCGGGATGGACGCCCAAATCATCTGCCTGAACTGGTGTACGGATGAGTTGTTTGTGGAATTGGCCGGGGATGCGGCCGAGGGCGTGCAGGGCGCCAGCCCATTCGCCTTCCCCAGCAGCGGCGTTAAGGGGCTGGATGACATGAAGGCCTATCTGGAAGGGAAAGGTTCCAGCCTGGATGAGGCGGGTGTTCGTTTTGTGGCCGGCTGGCTGACAATGCAGGTGATGGCCGAGGGCATTGAGCGGGCAGCCAAAGCGGGTGAAGTGACTGGCCCCAACATCAAGGCGGAACTGGAAAAACTGTCCAACTATGATACCGGCGGCATCACTCAACCGCTCACCTTTACCGCCAGCGATCACGCAGGCAATAAAGCAGTACAGATGTTTGAAGTACAAGGCGGCACGTGGACGGCCGTATCGGATTATTTGTCTGCGCCGTAAGAGATTGGGTAATTGAGTAATTACCCAATTACTCAGCTACCCAATTACCGGAGTTCAAAATGCTCTCGCTCAACAATATTGAAGTCATCTACAACGACGTCATCCTGGTGCTGAAAGGGATGTCCATGGCCGTGCCGCAGGGGAAGATTGTGGCCTTGCTGGGGTCCAATGGCGCGGGAAAGTCCACTACGCTCAAAGCCATTTCCGGGCTGCTCAAGCCGGAAGATGGCGAGGTGACGGATGGCAGTATTGTTTTTGAGGATACCGAGATTCAAGACCTGGATGCGGCCGATATTGTGCGGCGAGGTATTTTCCAGGTGATGGAAGGGCGGCGGGTGTTTGAGCATCTCAGCACGGAAGAAAATCTGATTGCCGGAGGATATACGCGCAAAGACCGGCAGGCAGCCAAACGGGACATGCAGCAGGTGTACGAGTACTTTCCCCGTCTGGCAGATCGCCGTCACCAGACGGCCGGTTATCTTTCCGGCGGCGAGCAGCAAATGTTGGCAATTGGCCGGGCGCTGATGGCCCGGCCCCAACTCATCATGCTGGATGAGCCGTCTTTGGGGCTGGCTCCGCTGCTGGTGCGGGAAATCTTTGGCATTATTCAGCGCATCAATGAGGAACAGGGTACGACGATTTTGCTGGTGGAACAGAACGCCCGTTTGGCCCTGGACGTGGCGGATTATGCGTATATTATGGAAAACGGCCGTATCGTCCTGGACGGCACACCGCAAACCCTCAAAGACAATGCCGACGTGCGCGAATTTTACCTGGGCCTCAATGAAGTCGGCGCACGCAAAAGCTACCGGGACGTGAAACATTACAAACGGCGCAAGCGGTGGCTGTCTTGACGTATTGCGTAATTTTCTACGCAATACGTAATACGCCCAAATTGTGCAAATGAATACGACAACTTCTACCCGGCTGCCGGAACACGGCAGTTGTTTTATTTGTGGCAGCGAGAATCCCAAGAGTATGGGGTTGGTTTGGTATGAGACGGCGGGGGAGGACGGCCGTAACCTGATCTTTGCCGAATTTGAGTTTACGCTGGCCGAACAGGGGCCGCCGGGCCACGCGCATGGCGGGGCGACGTCGGCGGTAGTAGATGAGGCTATGGGGGCGGCTGTCTGGCGTTCCGGCTTAAAAGTTGTCCTGGCGAATCTGAACTTGAATTTTCACAAACCGATGCCCTTGAACGTACCGGTGCGGGTGGAAGCGTGGCTGGAGCGGACGGAGGGGCGCAAGGCGTATGCTTTTGGCCGCATTTTGTTGCCGGATGGGGCAACGGCCGTATCCGGAACCGGCCTCTACGTGCAGGCCCCCCATCTGTTTACCTTCGGCTTTTACGGGTAGGACAAGTTTGCAAACTTGTCCTACGGTTGGTAGCGCAAATAGAAGGGCAGCGTAAACTCCCCCCGGTCGGCGTTCAGGGTGATGGATTTGCGTTCTGTTTCGCCGCCGAAATCACGCGGCCAGGTTATATCCACGTCATACGTCAGGCCGGAATGGACGCGCACGGGCAGTTCGCACATCAAGACACCGCTGCGGTTGGTTGTGCCGGCCACGTTGGCCTTGACGCCCTGGCAGGCCACATACACTTGCACTCCGTACAAGCCCGGCCCGTCCTGATATTCCTGCACCAAAATGCGCAGTTTGGTTGTCGTCAGCTTTTCTTTGCGGCCGAACCGTTTTTGCACGGCCTGGCCCATGCTGTTGTTGCTGCTGGTGGGTGACGGCCGTGTCTGTGTCTGTGTAGCTGGCGGCGTGGGCGATGTGGTTTGTTCCGGGGTGATGCGAATGGGCTGGCGCACGGCCGTTTGCCGGGGCGCATTCTCCAAATCTTCGGCCGTAATCGTAATGGCTGGCTGACGGATCACGCCGGGCGGGATCGGTTCATCCGGGTCAATCGTCACCGTTTCCCGCGCCACTTCCGGGTAACGCACCGGAGCCGGTACGCGGTAATGGGGCGGGGCGGGGACGATGGGCGGCTGCTCCGGTAATTCGTCCAGTGTGGGGGTGGTAGATACGGCCGTGGGATCATACGCCACCTGTTTAATCAATTTATCTCGCTCCGTTGCCGTGCGCTGTACCTGCTGCCGCATAAAGCGGGCGGCTCGTTTTACCACCTGTCCCGCCGGGCTGTACTCGCCGGGTGGGGAAGCGGGGTCTAGCTGGTAGAGTGGATAGCCGCTCTTCCAGGCATAAGCGGCAATGGAAAGTGAATGCCAGGGAATAACGGGCTTGTCCTGAGCAGCGTCGAAAGCAGCTGCGCCGCTGGTGGCGACCAATGCCTGGACTTCTTCATTTTCGGCCAGTTCGCTGGTGGTTAGTAGATCGTAGAGGGCCAGGCGCACGGCCGTATCATTTTCCATCAGCCGGGCGAAATCATTCAATGTCGGGTCATCAATCGTTTTGGTTGCCCGCAGCAATGCTTTCGCCCGCGATTCGGTGAAATCCGGTACCGGCTCATCACTCTGATTTAAGTCAGCTACCAACCAACCCCGCAGCCGTTGGCCGAATATAGCCAGATGTGCATCATCTAAATTTGTCTGTAACATTTCCAATGCCAGGTCCCCCATAAGAACCTTCTCCATTTATGCCGTTTGTAGGGGCGACCCTCGTTGTCGCCCAGTGGTCGCCCCAACTGGGCAGGCACAAGGCCAGCCCCTACGTTAACCGGGAATCCAAATTTTCTTGGCCTTGATTATTTCTGCCTCAAGCGGCAGGGGTAGTTTTTCCGATGATTTGGTGAAAAATGCCAGCCCCTTATGCCCAAACAGGTATTGATAATTTTTGTTGATCGTGCCACCTGTAGCCGTGATCACCAAAGGCATTTCCACCTTATCCAGCATACTCAAAAACTCCGGTGGCTCCATGTTCACAATAACGCCGGAGGCTTTGATCGCTTGGGCGACTTCGGCCGCTGCTATAGCTGCGCTGCTGGCTGCTGCTCCACCTGCAAATGCCATGTTACACCTCCATTCATTTTCCCGGAAACTGCCAGTTTCCGGGAAAATCACTAAATCGCCACACTCACTTCCAGCTTGTGCAGCCCTTCCCACACCCGCATCAACTCTTCCATATCGGAGACCGACTCCAGGTCAACTTCCATTGCTTCCCGCAGTTCCGAGTCTTGCAAGTTGCGGTCATGCTGCTTGAGCATCGGTTTGACGATATAATTGTTGTAATCCCGTTCCGCTTTGGTCGCTTCCAGCCAGAAGAGGCGGCGCAGGCGGGGCAGCAGGTCGTCGTCGCTGAACAGATCGTTGATGATGTCGCCAAAGACGCGGTTAACTTTGACGGAGAGATTGTCCAGCATGTCGGCGTAGCTCATTTCCAGCTCGGCCGCTTCCTGTTTTTCCTCGCCCAGGAAGCTGATGTCGAAATCAGGTTCCGTTTGGGGCGCGGGTTCGTCCAGGATATTGATCTGGACGTCGGCTTCGGGGACGGCTTCAGTTTCGGTTTCGGCTACGGCCGTTTGACTGTTATTGGCCGGTTGAGGGGCATTAGCTGCCATCTCCTCGCGCACCGCTTCCACGCCATACAGAGCCGCATCCAACAGCCGCTCATTGGTGTTAAGCGCCAGTTCCTGTTCCGCTTGTTCCAACCGGAAGTTGACAGAGCGCTCCGGCTTCATCAATTCATACATCGTCGCCTGGCGGCAGACCGAGCGGTAATTGCGGTCTACCCGGTTGGTCAGGGCGTCAAACGCTTCGCGCAGGTCGCCATTTTCTAACGATTCGCCGGGGATGCTGTAACGATAGTCACGGCCGTAACTGGCTCGTTCCAGCCGTGTGTAAATTTCATGCGCTTCCAGGGTGCGCCGCAGTTCATCCGTCACCACGTTGGCCGCCTGGGGCATAAATTGGGAAACGGCATCCTGCATGGTCAATTCCACCTGGAACAAGATGCGTTTGATAGGAATTTCAATCCCACTGCTACCCCAGATGAGATTGTCATACGTCACGTCCCGATCATCCCAATATTCTGTGCCGTAGCTTTCCAGCAGCGTATCAATTTCCCGCTGCACCGCATCCTGCACCATGCTTTTGATACCGTTGAGCGTGGGGCGTAACATGCCGCGGAAGCGGGCGTCGCTGTTGGTGTGGGCGCTCATGTCCAGCAGAGCGTTGTGGTAAGCGCGGGGCAGTTCCTTTTGCAAGCGGATGAGCAGATTTTCGTAGCGCCGTTCCTGCAACTGTTCCCAGCTATTGGCAAACGGCGGATGGACGCCGCGGGCGGCCAACTGTTTCTCATAGTAGAAACGGAGCGATTGCAGGGCGTTGCGGATGCGAGTAGCCGCTTCCTTTAACTGGCTGCGCACCCGTTCCGTCTGGATAAATTCAATGAGGTTGTCCCGCAGCAGAGGAATTTCGCTCAACTTGAGGAGCGCCTCTTTCGTGTCTGGGTCCAGCGGATCATCCGCGTTAACGGGCCCCAGTTGATCGTCGAATACTTTCAAGATGCGTTCCGTCTCGCTGGCAAATTCGGCCGGCGCTTCATCCGGGTCTTCCACGTACAGAGCGGACGGGGACATGACCAGGAAATACGGCCGGTTGTCACCTCGGTCACGGTACCGTTCCCAATAGTTGGGGGCGATATAGCGCGTCACTTCTTTGATTTCCAGTTCCGCTTCCGGCAGGCCGGAGTTGAGCCGGTCAAACGCCTGGCGCACGTGGCCGCCATTGACCACCAGGAAGATTTTGGAGGCCGCTTCGTCCAGGTCGGCGCCGGTCAGCCCGGTCAGCCGGTTTTCCTTGATCCAGTTAACGGCCGAGAGCGATTTCATCTCGTCCACGCGCTGCCGTCCGGCGTCCGTCACCAGGACGATCATCGCGTCTTCCTTCTTCATCTATTCCAGGGTGATGGCTTCGTGCAGCTTCATCCCCGCGCCCAAACCGGGCACATCCACAATGCGCAGGTAGCCGTTCATCAGCAAATTGGGCATGTCCGGCCGGGGATGAATGCGGAAGGTGGCCGATTTGATGAGGCGGATTTGGCGCTGCTCGCTGCCTTTGAAGCCGTCTTCCCGCAGGTGGCGCAAGGAATCTTCGTTGTCCAGGATGAGGCTTTGCGGGGCCGGGGGGCCATCATTGTATAAATCCTGGTTGTGTTCGTAGGAGTTGGCACAGTCAATCAGGATTTCCAGGTATTCGTCCCGTTCGGTTTTAGCAGCGCCTTTGTTTTCTTCCGCTATGGCGGCGATGGTCTCGCGGGCCTGTTCCCGTTCGGCGTCGTTGGTGATGTCGAACCCTTCAATCTGGGCCAGTTGGCACAGACGGCGCACCCGTTGGGCAAATTCTTCCTTTGTCCAGTAGGTGAGGACGAGGGATTCGGCTTCCCCTTCGTCGGCTTGTTCAATGTAGACGATGGTGCCGGTAACGGCCGTAACCGCCCCAGTCGGCAGTAAATTGCGTCCCAACAAGGCATTGATGAGCGTGCTTTTGCCCACGCCTGTACCGCCAAAGAAGACCAGCGTATAGGTGCGCTGTTCCAGAATCTTTTGGGCAATATCAATGCTTTGCTGCGCCTGGGGCACGGCGCGGATGAGATAATCGCGGGTTTGGTCAATTGTTTGTTGTAGTTCAACCCATTGTTCTAACTGTTCCGGGTTGATGTGGGGCAGAATTTCTAATGATTGGCGCATTTCTGCATATTTGTCGGTTTTCTTCTTGGAACTCATAATTTGCTTTCCTTCCTTGGCTTCCTTATTTAATTTAACCGCAGAGATGCAGAGGGCGCGGAGTTTTACTTGTTTCTCTTTGCGTTCTTGGCGTCTTTGCGGTTTTTCTTTTTATTCATTTTACACCATGAGGCAACCCGCCTGAGTTGCGTGTTGCTATTCTATACGGGATGGGTGGGTAAAGGTTGCAAATCTGAGGGGCAACTCATTTTAATATGATTATGTCAAATAGGGGGTTGATTTAAGAGAAACTCTATGTTACCATGCCAGAATTATGACGCACTGCGTCAGGAGGTGAGTTATGGTTCAAGATAGGTGGCTCACGACATTTAAGGCAAGGAATGGCATCCCGCTGCGGGTGCGACATTTGGAATATGATGATGCCCCGTATCTGGTGGATTTGTTTGCACATTTGGGGCCGGACAGCCGGTACCGCCGCTTTTTGCAATCGCTGGATCATCCCAGCCCTACGCGGGTGTGGCAGGAGGCGGAACGGATCGCTCATGCGGCACGGCCGTATAACGATGGCCTGATTGCTTTTGCCGATTTGCCGGACGAGCCAAATGCGCCGGTAGGCGTCGCCCGCTACATGCGTGTGGAGCCAGGAGTAGCTGAAATAGCCATGTCGGTGCGAGATGATATGCAGGGGCAGGGTGTAGGCACGTTCTTGTTTGGTATGCTGGTGGAAGAAGCACGGGAAAATGGCGTGCGCAAACTGGTAGGCACGGTGCAAAACAACAACAAAGCGATGTGGATCGTGTTTGACCGCATTCCTTATCCCCTCACTCGTCACCTGACGGGTACAGAATCGGAAATGGAGATTGATTTAACGGCACGGAAGGGGTAAGCAAACAGGCCATTTAGCGCATGTTTTGTGCGGTCTTTTTGCTTAAACTTAAATTACAACAACTCGCCGCTTGGTGGGAGTAAGCCTCTGATTGATCTGCCGGGCATTTTCCGGTGGAGCCAGAGGCTTATTTGTTTAGAAGTTCAACTTCTCAAAAGAAGTTGAACTTCTTGCGTGAAATATGAGAGGGAAATCAATTAAAGGCGTCTCCCGTAATCCTGCTTACCATCAAGGTGAGCAAACTCCCCGTAAAATGATGTTAGTCTCCCATAAAGCGGAGTGCTTACTAAAAATAGTTAATGACAGGAGAGTGTGTATGCGGCAAAAAAGAAGATTATTTGGATTTTTTAGTGTGGCGTTGGTGGGAATTTTCTTGCTGGCGGCCTGTGGTAATACGGGGCAGGCGGATACGGCCGATCTCCCCCAGGTTCCCGCTGCCGAACAAAACGAAGATGTGGCTGAACTTCAGGCCAACGTCAGCCAGGCGGCCGGCAACTTGCCCACTGATTTTACCATTTCCATTTACCAGGGCGCCGGTTTGCAGGCAGGCGACGAAGTTCTGTTTTCCGAATTATTGGCCGACGGGAAACCGGTTGTCCTCAACTTTTGGGCCGGGTTATGCCCGCCTTGCCGGGTGGAAATGCCCGATTTACAGGCGGTGAGCGATGCTTATCAGGGGCAGGTATTGTTGTTCGGCCTGGATGTTGGCCCTTTTACTGGATTGGGGTCGAATGAAGACGGCCGTAACCTCCTCAACGAACTGTCCATCACCTACCCCGCCGGTACCACGGCCGATCCCAACGTCGTCCGCGAATACGGCATCCTCGGTATGCCCACCACCTACTTCATCACCCCCGATGGCGAAATCCACGATACCTGGACAGGTTTGCTGACCGAAGAAAAATTGTCTGAATTGGTAGAGGAACTGTTAGCGGCCTCTAATTCGTAAGATAATGGTGTTGCGCTATGTCTAATGAGCAGTTAAATCGTTAGGCAAACGGAGACAATGATGAACGAAACAACTTCTCAAAACAGCGCCGGAGACAAAGCTTCCCGCTATCAAATAGGCCGCAGTAGTCAATGGAAACTGGCCCTTTCATTTATCATTCCCGTACTGATTGTGGTGGCTATACTGGCGCTGCTCCTGGGTGTGCGGGATGGGGCAGAGACGGCTATGGCTAATCTGGCTACCCTGCTTCCGGTAGGATATGCCTTTGGCGCTGGCATGGTTGCCAGCGTCAATCCTTGCGGCTTCTTTCTCTTGCCTTCCTACATATCTTATAATTTAGGTACGGAAGAAGAAGGCTTTTATGATGCCTCCCCCTTAAGTCGCTTGACGAAGGCATTGATATTGGGGGCCATTGCCACCGCCGGATTCATCGTCGTCTTTGCCATTGCCGGCACCCTCATTTCCGCCGGCGGGCAGTGGCTAGTACGGGTATTCCCTTTCGCCGGTGTCGCCATTGGCGGAGTGATGATGCTGTTGGGGTTGTACCTCTTAATCACCCGTCGCACCCTGGGTATCATGGCCGCCAGCCGGGTCACAGTCAGCCGGGAACGTAATTCGCGTAATGTCTTCATGTTCGGCATTGCTTACGCTATCGGTTCCTTAAGCTGCACGCTTCCCATCTTCCTGGTTGTCGTCGGCGGGTCGCTGGCCAGCCAGGGGTTGGTGGCTTCCTTCAGCCAATTTGTCAGCTATGCTTTGGGAATGGGCGCTATTCTGGTCGCCGTGACCATCGGCAGTGCCATGTTTCAGGGGTCCGTTGCCAAATCCCTGCGCCAGCTCATGCCTTACGTGCATCGTATCAGCGCCTTGTTCCTGGTCGCAGCCGGCGCTTACCTCATTTACTACTGGATTTTCTTCGCGGGGCTGACTTTTTAGAGACGTTCTGATTTCATCTGCTTCTCCCGAATATTGTAAGAGCTTGTCCTCAAGGGCAAGCTCTTTTGTTTGTGGAGACAGCCATTGCTTGAGTCAAAACTGTAGGATGATTTTGCAAATCGTCCAGAGGCGTTTTAGGCAATTTACAAAATTGCCCTACGTTCCCTGTTTTGCCTTGACAACATCGGGAAACTCATTATAATTTGTTATAACATTATAATATATTTACCCTCTACACTGACGATTCACACAACATCCGACAAAATAATCTGGCAAAATGACTCAAATCAGCCCATACCCGCACCAAGTAGAAATTATAGAAGTCGGCCCGCGTGACGGCTTGCAGCGCGAGGCCACGCTCATTTCTACCGACGACAAGGCAGCCTTGATCGCTGGGCTGGTGGCTGCTGGCTTGCGCCGCATTCAAGTCACCTCCTTCGTCCATCCCCGCCTGGTGCCGCAGATGGCCGACGCCGAAGAGCTATGCCGCCGTCTGCCCCAACTTCCCGGCGTGGCTTACAGCGGGCTGGCTCTCAACCTGAAGGGAGTGGAGCGGGCAGAGCAGGCCGGATTGCGCCACATTGACATCTCCGTTTCCGCCAGCGAGGCCCACAGCCAACGCAACGCCAACCGCTTCGTCGCCGATGCCCTGACTGGGTTTCAGGAAATGGTGCAGCAGGCCAGAGCATACGGCATGAGCGTGCGCGGCGGCATTCAGTGCGCCTTTGGCTACCAACGGCCGGATGACGTGTCGCCGGAAACGGTACTGGACATTGTCCGGCATCACCTGGATTTGGGCGTGGACGAGTTGGCGCTGGCGGATTCGTCCGGGCTGGCGAACCCGCGCCAGGTGCAGGCGCTGTTGGCGGAAATTATGCCGCTGGCCGGAGATGTGCCGGTGATTTTGCATTTGCACGATACGCGAGGGATGGGGTTGGCGAATGTGCTGGCGGCTCTGCAAGGCGGCGTGCGTCATTTTGATACGGCTTTTGGCGGGCTGGGCGGCTGCCCTTTCATTGATGACGCCACGGGCAATATCGCCACGGAAGATACGGCCTACATGCTTCACGAAATGGGCATTGAAACCGGCCTCGATCTGGCAAAATTGACGGCCGTTTCCCGCGAATATGAAGAACGGCTGGGGAAGAAGCTGCCCGGCAAGCTGTACACGTTGTTGTAACGCGATTTTGTAAATCGCACAGGAACGATTTCCAAATCGTTCTACGAGGAAGAAGATGGGCACGATTGCGGAAAAGATCATTTCCCAACACGCCGGCCGGCCGGTTTCGGCCGGAGATATTGCCATTGTGCCGGTGGATGGAGTGATGGCTACGGACGCGACGGCCCCGTTAGCCATCCGTGCTTTTGAGGCGATGGGCGGGCGGCGCTTGTGGGACCCGGAGCGGGTGTCTCTGATCATTGACCACGCTTCACCTGCGCCCAATGAGCGCATTGGCAATCTGCACAAGCTGATGCGCGATTTTCACGAGCGGATGGGCGGCCATTTTTACGACGTGGGGGAAGGGATTTGTCATCAGTTGATGGTGGAAGACGGCCGTGTCCAACCCACCGATCTCTTCGTAGGGGCAGACTCCCACACCCCCACCTACGGCGCACTCAACGCTTTTGCTGTTGGCGTTGGTTCCACCGACCTGGCGGCCGTCTGGCTGACGGGCAAAATCTGGCTGAAAGTGCCGCAGACGATCAAGATTGAACTACACGGCCGTATCCCTCCCGGCATCACCAGTAAAGACCTGATCCTCTTTCTGGTGGGGCAGATGGGCATTGCCGGGGCCACCTACCAGGCCATCGAATACACCGGCCCGGCGCTGCGCCATTTGAGCCTGGCCAGCCGCATGACCATCGCCAACATGTCAGCCGAGATGGGGGCCAAGACCGGGTTTGTGGACGCGACGGGGTTGGCACTGCCTTATGAGTTTACGGCCGTATTCCCCGATCCCGACGCCACGTACAGCCAGGTCTACCGCTTTGACGTTTCCGAGCTACAGCCGCAAATCGCCCTGCCCCATTCCCCCGACAATATTCGCCCCATTGCTGAAGTGGTGGGACAGTCCGTTCACCAGGCATTCATCGGCTCCTGCACCAACGCCCGCCTGGAAGATTTGCAGATGGCCGCCCGCATCCTCAAGGGCCAGCGCATCCATCCCCGCACGCGCCTGATCATCGGCGCGGCTTCCAAACGGGTCTTCAACGACGCCCTGCGTGACGGGACGGCTCAAATTTTGTCTGAAGCCGGGGCTGCGTTCATCACTTCCGGCTGCGGGCCGTGCGTGGGCACACACCAGGGCATTCCGGGGGATGGCGAGGTGATTATTTCCAGCACCAACCGCAACTTCCGGGGGCGCATGGGCAACCCGCGCTCCCTGGTCTATCTCGCTTCGCCGGCCGTCGTGGCCGCTTCCGCCCTGTGCGGCGAGATTACCGACCCGGCGACGCTGCTGGCGGGGGAGGAATGGGAACTGTTATGAGCGTTTTGCGCGGCGTCGCCCACGTGTACGGCGACAACATAGACACCGACCGCATCATCCCCGGCAAATACACCAAAACGCTGGAGATGGATCATTTGGCCGCCCACGTTTTGGAAGATTTGGACCCGGAGTTCAGCCAGCGGGTGCAGCCGGGCGACATTTTGGTGGCGGGTGATAACTTCGGCTGCGGCTCGTCGCGGGAACAGGCCCCGCTGGCTCTCAAGGCGGCCGGGGTGAGCGTGGTGGTGGCTGCCTATTTTGCCCGCATTTTTTACCGCAACGCCATCAACATCGGCCTGCCCGTCGTGGAAATCGGCCCGCACGCCATCCAGCCTGGCGACCAATTGGAAGTAGATTTGACGGCCGGCGTGGTGCGGGATTTGACGGACGGCCGACCCTATCAAACTAACAAAATGCCCCAGGTGATGGTAGACATCCTCCAGGCCGGCGGTTTGGTGAACTATTTGCAGGAACACGGAGATTATACGTAGCCTATGTCCATTCTTTCCGATATTCGCGTCATTGAATTTACCCACGCTGTCATGGGGCCGGCCGCCGGGCTGGTGCTGGCGGACATGGGCGCGGACGTGATCCGCATTGAACCGGCGCCGCAGGGGGATCACACGCGGCGGTTGAAAGGGTTTGGCACGGGCTACTACACCTTCTTCAACCGCAACAAAAAGAGCGTGGCGGTCAACCTGAAGACGGATGCGGGGCGGGAAATTGCCCAAAAATTGCTGCAAACGACCGACGTTCTCATCGAAAATTTCGCCCCCGGCACGATGGAGCGGCTGGGTTTTGGTTACGAGGCGGTGGCGGCACAAAATCCGGCGCTGATTTATTGCAGTCTCAAGGGGTTTATGCCCGGCCCTTATGCGGAACGGACGGCTTTGGACGAGGTGGTGCAAATGATGTCCGGGCTGGCTTACATGACGGGGCCTCCGGGACGGCCGTTGCGGGCGGGCGCGTCTATCGTGGACATCATGGGCGGCACGTATGGCGCAGTGGCGATTCTGGCCGCTTTGCGGGAACGGGAGAAGACGGGGCGTGGCCAGTTGGTGCAGTCCGGCTTGTTTGAAACGGCCGCTTACATCATGGGTCAGCACATGGCCTACGCCGCCATCAGCCAGGAACCGGTGCCGCCCATGTCTGCCCGCGTCAGCCCCTGGGCTGTTTACCGCTTGTTCGGGACGGCCGACGGGCAGCAGGTATTCATCGGCATCACCAGCGACAAACATTGGCACGCTTTTTGCGCCGCTTTTGACCGGCCGGATTTGCTGGCGGATGAATCGCTGGCGACCAATGAGCAGCGCGTGGCCGCCCGCGACAGGCTCCACCCCGAACTGGAGACGTTTTTCGGCCAAATGACGCTGGCCGAGATTGTGGAACGGTGCGAAACGGCCCGGATTCCCTTCTCACCCATCGCCCGACCGGAGGATTTGTTTGACGATCCGCATTTGAATGAAGGAGGCAGTCTGGTGGAAGCGACGCTGCCAGACGGCCGTCAAACCAAATTGCCCCGCTTGCCTTTGGTGATGGATGGGGAACGTTTTGATTTGCTTCAAGACGCTCCCGATATTGGCGCAGACACCGGGCTGCTGCTCACGGAATTGGGTTACAGCCCGGAGCAGATTCGCGCCTGGGATGAAGCGGAAATTATTGTGGCCCCGGAATAACGGTTTTCGTTTGTAGTAACCGCTTCAGCGGTAGGTACACGACTGAAGTCGTTACTACGAACCGTTTGTAATAACCACTTCAGTGGTAGGTACACGACTGAAGTCGTTACTACGAACCACACATAGCAGGAGAAGAAACGATGAGTGATGCTCAATCATTGGATTTACTGATTAAAAATGTGCGCGTGGTACGGCCGAACCGGCAGCGGGTGGATTTGCTGGATGTGGGCATTAA
>JAJRTP010000523.1 GCA_024278255.1 Chloroflexota bacterium
CAAGAGAAGCAGGAAAAGCAACTCGAAGCCATCCAAGGTAAGTTGTTCGATTAGTAGCGGTGAGGTCGCACCTTCTAGGTGCAACGCTACAAGCCACCACCTTTGGTGGTGGTAATTGACTTTTAGGAGATGTTGGTGCTGTTTACGGCCGTGCATCCCCACACCCTCGTCCCGGAGAACTCATGCTAACCGCCCATCATTTACACAAGGCTTACGGCCTGCAAACTATTCTTCACGATATTTCTTTCAGCATCAATAACAGTGACCGTGTCGGCCTCATTGGCCCCAACGGCTGCGGTAAAAGTACCCTGCTGCGCCTGCTGGCCGGACAAGAAGCGCCGGATAAAGGGCGCGTCAGCCTGACGCCGCCCAATTTGCGTCTCGGCTACCTCTCGCAGGGTTTTGATCCCGACCCTCAACTGACGCTGGCGCAAATCATTCACCAGACTACCGGCGATCCGGCGCAGTTGGAAGCGGAATTGGGACAACTGGCAATGGCGTTGGCTGAGGAGCCGGACCGGGCTGACCTTCAGGATAGTTATGACGCTGTTCTGGACAAGTTGAATCGTTCGGATTACGGCCGTATCCAATCCCTCCTCGCCGCCTTCCAACTGGACACGCTGGCCGATGACCTGCCCTTGGGCGCCCTCAGCGGTGGCCAGAAGACTCGCCTAGCCCTTGTTCTCCTCCTGCTCAACGACCCCCAACTGCTCCTCCTCGACGAACCAACCAACCACCTGGACATCGGGATGCTGGAATGGCTGGAAGCGTGGTTAACTAACTTCAACGGCGGCGTTCTCATCGTCTCCCATGACCGCGCCTTCCTCAACCACACCGCCAACCGCATCCTCGACCTGAATCCGGAAAGCCACACCCTGCGTGAATATACCGGGAACTACACTGACTACCTGGAACAATACTTGCAGGAAAAAGAGAGACAGATGGCCGCTTGGAAAGACCAGGTCTACGAAATCCGGCGCATGAAGCAGGACATTGCCCGCACCCGTGAACAAGCCATGTCCGTCGAGCGCAGCACCACACCCCGCCAGCCCAACGTGCGCCGCCTGGCTAAAAAGGTGATGAAAAAAGCCAAATCGCGGGAAAAGAAGCTGGAACGGTACGTTGCCTCCGAGGAGCGGGTGGAAAAGCCAAAACGAAGCTGGCAAATGAAGCTGGAATTGGGTGACGCGCCCCATCTGGGCAAGGATGTGCTGACCCTGGACAATCTGGCGGTCGGTTATCCCGGCTATAAGCCGCTGCTGACGGGGCTGAATTTGCAGGTACAGGCGGGGCAACGGGTGGCCATCACCGGGCCAAATGGAGCGGGCAAGACGACGCTGCTGCGCACGATTGCCGGGCATTTGGAACCACAGGCTGGTTACGTTAGGCTGGGGGCTAGTGTGCAGTTGGGCTATATGTCGCAGGAGCAGGAGTTGTTGGATGAATCGTTAACGGCCGTCACCACCATCCAGCAAATCGCCCCCCTCAACGAAACAGAAATCCGCTCTTTCCTGCACTTCTTCCTCTTCAGCGGCGACGATCCCCTGCGCCCCATTGCCAATCTCAGCTTTGGCGAACGCGCCCGCCTCTCTCTGGCTAAGCTGGTCGCTTCCGGCTGTAACCTGCTTCTGCTGGACGAGCCGATTAACCATCTGGATATTCCCTCACGCGGCCGTTTTGAGCAAGCCCTGACCCAATTTGAAGGCACTATCCTGGCTGTCGTCCATGACCGTTATTTTATTCAGCAATTTGCTACGGCCGTGTGGCAGGTGGCTGAGGGGACGATTCGTCACCAATTGTTGTGAAAAGGGAATAGCATCAAGGTAAATTTCATTACGAACCACCACGCAGCCGGCCGAAAAAGGAACCGCTGTCTTCTTCTTTCTGGTTGATCTCCCCCTCCAGGCGGGCCAGACGGGCTTCAGCGGTGGCGGCCCGGTTTTGGGCGTTCATCCGGGCCTGGCGTTCTTCATTGAGCAGAGCGTCCAGTTTGGCCATGCTTTGCACCTGGACTTCCAGCGTGGCTTTTTCCCGTTCCAAAATGACTCTGGCGTCCCGTTCTTTGGCCAGTTGGGCAGCGATCTCCTGGGTGCGTTCAGACAATACTTCCAGGGTTGCCATTTTGCGTTCCAGGGCGATGCGTTCCTGGCGTTCGGTTTCCAGTTGTTCCTGTGCCCCCTGGGATTGGCGGGCGATGACTTCCAGGGTAGCCAGTTCCCGTTCCAGATTGAGGCGGGCTTCCCGTTCCTGTTTCAGTTCGGCGAGAGTTTCCTGGTGTTGGGCCACGGCCGTTTCCAGTTCCAGATTGCGTTTTTCCAGGCGGCGTAATTCAATGCGGGCCGTCGCCAGCTCCGTTTCCAGCCGTTCAATCAGCGCTTCCGCATCTTTGTTGGGCGCAGTAACCACGGGCAAAGGTTGGGTTAAGGGCGCTTTTTGTGGCGGGCCGAGAGGAGAGGCCGGTTTGGGTCGGGATACGGCCGTTTTCGGCTTTTCCGCCGCGCTGGGGTCAAACAAAGGGACATCTCCCAGGGGGTCCGGTTGGCTGGCTTTGCTTTTACGCTGTTTCGTCATAATACACTCGATCTACTAATTCCTGATAGGCAACAGTAGCCGGATTTTTCAAACGTTTATCATATTCAAAAATAGTTTGCTGGTACAAGGGCGCTTCCGCAGCCAACTGGCTGCGCGGAATGGGCTGGCTGACCAAATCGCCATGCGCCTGGCGCAGTTCCGCCACCATTTGCCGGTCCAGACGCTGCCGTTTTACAAAAAAAGTGGGCGCAATTGTGTGAATTTTAATATTAATGCCCCGCAGTTGCGCTTCGTAAATGCTGCTGATATGCTGCCCTGTGCCCGCCATGCTGAAATAATCCGGCTTCACGGGGACGATGGCGGCGTCGGCAAACTGGTAGACGGCCTGAGTAAAAGCATCCAGGGCCGGCGGGCAATCCATGATGATGTAAGTGAACCGTTCCAGTGCCAGCCGAAGCCGTTCTTCCAGAATAGTAAGCAGGCCATAATTGCGCGTGGCCGGTAAGGCATCATACTGGGCACGCAGAATGTCTTTGGCCTCTTCCAGCTTGTCGGAGGAAGGGAGCAGCCACAAATTGGGACGGGGATAGCCTACTTCGGAGCGGTCGGCGGAAAGGACCACTTCGGAGATATGTTTCTGGCCCAGCAGCACGTCGCCAATGTCCGTTTTGCCTAGTTCCACACCCAACCCGCGGGCGCAGTGTCCCTGGGGATCAAAATCGATCAGCAGCACATGCCCCAGCAAGTAGTAATGCCGATCCTGGTAGGTAACCAGATTTTCTGTGTCCTGTATTTTGTCCAGGTCTTTCTCGGCTACGCGGCGCATCAGTTTGCGCGACAACCCATGCGCCAAATTGATGGAGGTGGTTGTTTTTGCCACGCCGCCTTTCCGATTGACTACTGCCAGTACCTGGGTGTTTTTCCCGCTCCTGTTTGTCATTTTTTGACCATTTGTTTTTAGTGGGACGATTTTGTAAATCGTCTACCGGGCGATTTACAAAATCGCCCTACAGTGTTGTGTCTGGCGTCTCATCCGATAATGGGAAGTATACATAAATTGTACCATATGGAGAAGGATTGCAAACTTATCCTGCTATTGTTCTGCCGAAATGGATAGGTAGATATTGCTGATGGAGTCCGGATCGGCAGAGAACATACGGCCGCCGGTCACTTGAGCCATCCGCAGCAGCACATCCTGGTCGGCCGCGTCGCCAAAGGCAATGGGGAAGATTTTCACCCCGTCAGCTTCTGCATTGGCTGGCAGGCAGGTGGCAAACATCTGGTTTTCCGTGATGCTGCCCACCGTGTCTTCGCCATCCGAGAGCAGAATGATGCCGTACAGGCGGGATTTGCCAGCTTCCAAATCCTCTTGCTGCTGTTTAACCATTTGTTTGGCGGCAAAGCAGACGGCGTCATATAAATCTGTATTGCCGTCAGCCACCAGGCCGCTGACCCGTTGAGTTAATTGTTCCACTACGTCGCCGACGCGCGTGGGTTCTTGCAGGGTGGTCACGTTGTCGTTGAAAATGATTAGCCCTACTTTATCGTTGGGGTCCAGCCGGCCGAAAAATTCGTTGGTGGCGGTGCGGGCGGTTTTGATGCGATCCCCTTCCATGCTGCCGGACACGTCCAGGACAACGAGGACGGTGGCTTTGCGTTTGGTGATGTTGAACAGGTCAATGACGGCCGTACTAATCTCCGCGCTGGGACTGGGCAGAGGTGGCACGGTGTCCGGCGTGACCGTCGGGTCTGTGCCATTTTCCAGGCTCAGGGGAGCGTGCAGGGGGATACTGCTGTCCAGAGGGCGCAGGTAATTGTCAATGGCTAATGCCTGCTGCTCGCGGGCTAACAGATAATCGCGGAAGATGGCCGCCGCTTCCGCTTCTTCCTCGCTAACCCAATCGGCGTTATCCAGGATGCAGTAGGGATGGTCGGCCCAGATGGTGCCGCCGGAGGGGAAGATGAAAGCCAGGGGGAAGGTCAGTTCGTCGCCCCGTTCTACGTTAAAGCGCACGGTGTCAGCTTCGGGGACGGCGGCGGCGTGCAGGTAGCCGGGGCCTTGCTGGGCCATCAATTCCAGCAGGGCGGGAGCCTGACGGCCGTATTTTGCCGTCACCTCTTCCAAAGCCCGCATCGCTTCTTCCACTTCCGGCGTGTAGATGTCTGCGGCGGTCAGGTCGGTTGTCTGGCCCGTCACGCCGTAGACAAAGCCGGTCATAGACAGCAGGCCGGAGTTGGCGTAGCCGGGATGGGTGTGACCAAAACGAAACTGGCCCCATTCGGGACGGCCGTAACTGGCCCACCCGTCCGGATCAGCCGCCAGTTCTACAATCGTATCCCAGCCGATGGGTTCATCCGGCCAGCCCAGCGTTTCCGCCATGGGCCGCCACATGGCAAAGCCCAGCGGCGCGTAAATGGTGGGGGTACACGTTTCGCTGGCAATTGGCTTGTTGTTGCGCTGCCGCCAAGTTTCGTTGGCCTGGGCTACCCAGGATTGGTCGCCGGGACTCCAGGCGGTGGGTTGGAGTTCGCCATCCAGGATGGCATTCATGGAACCGCCGGAGGTGACGTGGCTGACATCTACCACGATGGGGCTGCCGCTGCTGGTGGTCATGCCGGCGGCGTTAAATTCGGCCGTCACTTGATCCAGCCAATTACGCTTGGTGTTGGAGGAAGCCAACGTTACCAGGACGCTGCCGGACGGGACTTCGATTTGTGAGCCGTCGCCCTCTCCGTTTTGCCCGCCGGAAAACTGCGAGACAAAAGAAAAAGCGATAATGCCGCCAACGATACACAGGCCTAAACCGATGATGGTGATGAAGATGATGCGTGTGCGATCCATACGATTGTCCTTTTGTGATGCGTGATACGTGATGCGTGAGAAAACCCATCACCCATCACGCATCAGGTGTCACGCTCTATTTTACCCGATTTCCCCTCCATATAACGAGTGAAAACGAAATTGGTCAGCCAGTCGGTGGTGCGGGGGAAGAGGCGGTTGACTTGGCTGAAGAGCCAGTCGCTGGGGGTGACGTAGACTTCGGTACGGCCGTGTCGAATCGCCTTTACAATAGCCCGCGCCACTTTGTCCGGGGAAGTGCGGCCAAAGGCGGAGGGGTTGGCTCCTTTTTGCCCCAGCAGCGCCGCACCAAATTCGGTTTGGGTGCGGCCGGGATAGACGAGAGTGACTGTGATATTGTACGGTCGTAACTCCATGCGCAGGGAACGACTGATGGCGTCAACGGCCGTTTTACTGGCCGTGTAAATGCCGCCGTTGGGGATGGGCCGTTGGCTGATGATGGAAGAAACATTGATGATCTGGCCGCCGCCCTGCCGCTTCATCTGGGGGACGGCGGCCTGGATGGTGTAGAGCAGGCCCATGACGTTGGTGTCGAAAATGGTGCGGATGTCGGCAGTAGGCATCTCGGCAATCTGGCTTTTGTGGCCCAGTCCGGCGTTGTTGATCAGGACATCGAGGCGGCCGTACTGCGTTACAGTCTCTTCAAAAAGCTGGTGACAAAAGGCTTCGTCCTGAATGTTGCCGGGGATGGGATGGATACGGCCGTTGCCGCCCGCCATCTCCTCTGCCAGCGCTTGCAGCCGTTCGCCCCGCCGTGCTGTCGCCACAACCGTTGCCCCCAGAGTTGCCAGCGCTACGGCCGTCGCCCGCCCAATCCCGGCCGATGCCCCTGTGACGATGATGACGCTGTCTTTGATCTGCATGTTTCAGTTTTCAGTATGCAGTAGATATTACCTGACTGAATACTGAAAACTGATTACTGCTTACTGCCTTCTCCTTCCACCTGCTTTCCCGCTGCTCGCCAGGCGCGTTTGGCATCTTCATAGCCCAGGCGGTACAGTTCTTCGTGCCCATCCTTCGTGTAGCGAATAATACGTTCGACGGGAATCGGCCGTTTCGGGGCGACAATGATGGGATCGGGCAAGGTATGGTATTTTTGGGCAATATCGGGGATGCCGTCCTGATCCTCATCTACAAAATCAGGCTTTTCACCGCGCAACTGGCTCATCAGCAAACGATTGGAAGCTTTGAGTTGAGCATTTTCAATTTGCA
>JAJRTP010000524.1 GCA_024278255.1 Chloroflexota bacterium
AGGTTATACAATACCGAACGGCCGCACATGTCGCTGGGCTATTGTAAACCGGCTGAAATTTACTTTGGAAAATAATGTGCAGTAGTCACTATTTTGTGTCAATATATTTTAGGACTTGACATCTTGCTCCTATACACGAGGTTGAAAGTTGTTTGCTGCCAGGTCTGAAAAAGTTCTCGCCACATGGGCGGTGTTAACCGCAGTATGTCCGCCAAACGTCAGTACAAGAACGATAGGTATTCCGCCCATTTTGGTCTGTGTTATGCTGCTATAGTTAGAAGGGAGGCATAACTCACACTTGGAGGTAACAAATGAGAAAAAAGATACCCATTTTCATCATCATTACGCTCTTTCTTGCAGCAAGCAGCTTCCTACTGGTCAAGGCCAACATAATATATGGGTCCCATGTTGCCGTCGTAAATGCTACGATTGCCGATTTGCTACAAGCTAACGCACACCAACTTCCTAAACAAAGTGTTGATTTAGCGATGCTTAACAGCAGCGAATTCCAGGATGTCATCTTAGCCGAGGTCGTAGATTGGCAAGTTGAGAATGTCGCTTTACAAAACACAGTTCCCATAGTGCAGGCTCTTCTGGATGATGATCCTATTTATGGCCTAAAAGCCGATTTGCTAATCACCTATGTGGACGGAACCCAGATCATACTTTCCTGGGAAAGTTGGCGTTACGGCCTTGTGCTAGGGCCGATTGTGCTTAGTTTAGGAGATGGGCCGCCCGGATACATTGCAGCCACTACAGTTCAATGATATGCCGCACATTATTGGAGTCAGCCCATTGACAGCCGTTTTCAGTATTGACCATGAACATACTCGAAGCAACCATCCGGTTTACCTCGTTGAACAACACCTCATCGGCTGCAATTTCCCGGTGATCCAGTAATTCAGACGGCCGTTCCGCTGCTGACCATTTGGCCCACACCTCCGCTACCAACGCCGCCGGCAGCAGTCCGCGTCGCACAATGTATTCCGTCATGCGCTCCCCATGCCCCCACAAACCGCGAATCTTTTTCAAGTTGATTTGCGCGTGCGCTTCTAGAATGACAATGAGCCACAACGCTTCGGGGCGCAGCGCGTCAATATCTTCCGGGCGCATGGCGGCACAAAAGACGCAAGAGGAAAGACCGGGGGATGGCAAATCGGCAGAGGCAATCGTCGCCTCGCAGCCAGCCCGATCCAGCCCTAGCAATTGCAATGGGTACACGTATACATCGCAGGCACGTGGGCCGTCGCGTTTGGTCTTGGTAGAGAAACGGGTGGCTCGGTTTTGTTCTGACAAGTCGTAGCCCACCAGTCGATAGCACGGCCGTTCGCCATATGCTTTCGTCACCCAACGGTCAATTTCCGCTCCCTTATATTTCACACTGCAACTGTGGTTCTTCCAGAAACTGATGGAGGGTAGGGTGCGGTTTGCCAGACAGTTCCCGGCCAGGCTCCAGTACGCAAAATACTTTGCCCGCCGTTTCATCTCATACCAGACGTAGGTGACTGGTGGAAAGCCAACTTCGGTCAGCCATTGTTCCAGGATGGGCAGGTATTCGTAGAAACGGCCGTGTTCATTACCAAACCACTCCCGGCCCACCAGGGCGGTAACGATGGCGTCCGGTACGATGTTGAGACGATGCAGTTCAATCAGGAGCGCAACGGAATCCACGCCGACGCCGTTAGAGACGATAACCGGGGTGTCTTCGGGTAAAGGGCCGTGAATACAGCCCGCACTGAGCTTGCCGAAGTGGCCGTTTCGCAGTGTGATTTCTGGCGGGAACAGGCTCAACTGGCGCATAGTTCTCTCCATTCGGCGCGACAGAGCAGCCTCTTTCAGTCCGGAAACTCCAGTTCCTCAAAGGGGAAATCCGCTGCCGCCAACGCTGCCTCGGCTGCTGTCTGCGCCGTCTCTCCGGCGTCGTACAAACCGCGAAAATCTATGTCCGGCAGGTCGTGGACGCTCAGACCAAAAGCGATGTTGCCCACAACCCGGTCTACATGCTGCATCCATTCGTCAAATGACATAGCAATCCTCCATAAAAACAAAAACCGGTCTTTCGACCGGCAAACAAAACGAATGATGGTGCGGGCTGTTATCAGCCTTAAAACTTATCCGCCAGACGCTGTGGGCGTGACGGTTGGCATGTCTATCAGAACCGTCGTGCCGCGCAGCAAGCTAGGCACACTTAGCTCAATCACGCCGTCGGTATGGATGGTGTGTTCGTCTCGGCGCAGCAGGACGACCAGTTCATCTTGCATGGTTGTGGCTCGCTGCCAGGCTGCTTCGTATCGCGTTTGCTCTGGAGAACGGCCGTTTCCATTCGCCGGCCGCTCAGGCAAATACAAGCTGAACTTATCTATCTGGCAGTACCAGGAAAGAATTCGGCAATCAGACACAATGGCCCGCACGCACAGGCCAATGGTAATTTCCTTTCGGGTCAGGACGTTAGATGTGGTCGTCTCGCTCTGTTCCAACACGTGAACGTGCAGAGCATCGGCGCCAGTTGCTTCAACCAGCAGGTTTTCCAGATAAATGAATTGCAAAATGACGTGGTTCATAATTATCTCCGTTACTCTTGTCATATTCCTGACCAAGCAGCGAGGAATTTGAGAATGGCAATCCAATTGGCCCGTTCTCTTGTTCCAATAACGCTAACAGCACACAGAAACCGCCGGATATACCGCTCGTCTGCCTCATCAGCAGAAAGGTCGCCACTGTTGGTACTCCTTGTCAACAAAAACGCCGACCAGATGGTCGGCGTTTGCATACTCGTATTTAATCAGGATTATTCAAAAGTTTGTCTCTACCTTTGCTTCAGTTGTTTCCTTCTGTCAATTTCCCAACAGTTCGATCCCCCATCAATATCTTCATTTGTTGAATGGCAATCTGATTGAGGCGAGTCAACCGCTCTGCCTGCGACATTCCTTCATTGATGAACAGTGCATTCAGGTTTTCCAAATTTGCCAAACAAACCAATTGTGAAACATTGGCATAATCGCGGATATTCCCTTTATTGTCAGGATTTTGGGTTCGCCATTGGGCTGCGGTCTTCCCAAACAACGCCATGTTTAACAAGTCGGCTTCAGAAGCATAAATATATCCGATTTGCTGCTTACTGAGATGAGGCGGAATCAAATTTTCCCTGATAGCATCGGTGTGGATACGATAATTGATTTTAGTCAGGTTACGGCGAATATCCCACCCTAACTGTTTTTTCTCATCGTCTTTTAGACGCTGAAACTCTTTGATGAGATAAAGTTTGAATCGAGGGGATATCCATGATGCAAATTCAAAAGCAATATCTTTGTGGGCGTATGTACCTCCATACCGCCCCGCTTTAGCGACAATCCCCTTTGCGTTTGTTTTGGCAACCCATTGCTTTACTGACAAGACAAATCGGTTTAGCCCCGCCTGGTTTTTAATTCCCTCGAATTCGGGGGAATTAAAATATGGGTTATAAATTTCTTCCCAAATTCCCAAAAACTCAATGCTATTTTTATTCCTCAACCATTTTTCGATCAAAGCAGACCCGTTTTCAATATCGCGCACCATGTCCGTCAGCGAAATATAATCTTGTTCCTGATTCGTTAAAATAGTAATTTCGCTGCCTTGAACGTCAATCTTCTTCGTTCTCCTGCCCATATTATTTACCTCACATCATTTCCATTATCCACCCAGCGCGTCCTTTTGTGAAAATAGCCACGGATTACGCAGATTATTACGGATTAAATCTTGTAAAATCCACACAATCTGTGGCTTTTCATTCACGGCGGCACGCCTTGGCGCGTGTTGTCCCCTGTTCGTACCGAATGCGCCTTTGTGGATGACGGCCGTCAAAATTCCATATTGCTGGCCCCGAACGCCTCGTTCTTTCCACTCATCTGTCAGTTGGTTCCGGGTCTCAATGGTGATTTGCCGCTGCTTAATCCACGCCTCATCGTAGCCCTGACGCAGATACCGCAGCCGCATTGCTGCCATGGCGTAATCGGCGTCGCCGGTAAATGCAGCGTCGAGTATCAGGTGAGCCTCTTCCCGAAATTGCAATACTTTAGCTCGAATGGCCTCGTCTTTAATGCGATTAGGGCTGATACCAAACAAAAACCCGCTAATATACTGCTTGGGCAAACAGACAACTTCACGGCGCTGCTCGCTGCCTGCACCCTGCGTATTCGTAACGAATACGGAAAGCGTCTGAATCTTCTTGCTCAAAACAGCATCCCGCTTGATGCGGTTTAGCTGCGACCCCCAAGAAAGGCCCAGCGCTTCCACAATAGGCCGTAAAGCCACATAAATCTCGCCGTCTTCGCCCAACTGGACAATCAGGCGGTCTTCGTAAAAGGATATGGTGACCTCCCCAATGGAGACGATCTCGGCACCAGGATTTTCTGTCATTTTCACTTCTTGTCGCCAGATATTTTCGGGCAACCCATTTATTCCATTCCGCTTCTGCATCATTTCCGTAGTTGTTACACCAACGGAAATCACTTTCTTGTATATTGTTTGATTATACCCTCGAATAGAACATATGTGCAATTTTGAAAGCTAAGCTTGTCAGAACCGCTAGCTCATTCTTTTTGGTAACGATCAAGGTTTGTTTCGGTTATTAACAAGCTGGTTACTGCAGGCGGTGTCAGGTTGAAAGAACTGCTCATCTGCCGGATTTCCCGCTGCAAGATGAAATCGGCCGCGTATTGACCGGCAATTGTGGTGGCCATGCGGTTGACCATGAGGCTCTGCGTTTCGGCCAACATCATCTCCGCGCAGGATGGAGCTTGTTCGTTAGGGTCCGGCTCCAGCAAATCCGGCTCCTGAATATAAGGAGAGGGCAGGCCGTTACACAGTCCCAATGAATCCAGTTTGATCCGGCTCATATCGGTCAGATTGCCAATGAGAATTTGGCCGCTGTATTGTTCGTTGCCGCAGTCCAGGGCGTAGATATGGCCGTCAAACAAGGCAATCGTTTCGGCAATTTCCCGCCGGGCCAGATGGTTATCTACACAACCGATAATCAAATGCGCTGTCGCCTGAGCACCACCGGCCTGATGGAACCAACTGCGGGCCATGTCACCCTCGTACCGTTCCGGCCACGCCTCAATACCCAAACCATAAGCCGCATTCAGGCGTAAGGTTAAATCAGCGACTTTCGGAACTCTACCAATTTGGGCAGACTGAAGGCTGACGGCCTGATGGCCGCAATTTTTCATTTCTACCACGTCATGGTCTACCAGCGTCAGGTCTACTTGAATCCCCTTGTGCCGGGCGTGAAAGGCCAGACCGGCCAGGAACAGGGCCAAGGTGGAACCTGTACCACCAGCGCCGATCAGCATGATACGAAAGCAGCTCACGTCCCCTAGCAGCACCCGGTAAGTGGGTTCGATGGCAAGAGCATCCATTACGCTCGACTCCCGCTGGCTGCCGGGGTACGGTCTGTACTAAGCGGCCCAACTGTTTTGAGCTTGTCGAAACGGCCGTTGGTCGGCGCGGGTGGGGGAACGGTCAAATTCTCAACCGCAATCGCCGGCAGGCCAAAGAAACCGTCGGTACCGCCATTCCCCCGGGCGCGGGAGATTTCATCCTCAACGTTGGCCCAGAGGTTTTGCCAAATGCGATCCAACGCTATATGCAACTCGCCGGGACTGTGCGCCACATGCCTCACGTCACTCCAGTCGATGTAGCCGGGGGTAATCGAGTTGTAGTTGCCCAGATTGACCTTGTACGTCAGGCTGACGCTGACAGTGCGGATGAAAATTGGGTCTTTACGGCCGTCTGCCGGCGGCTGTAATCCCAAAAAGAGAGCTTCCGGGTTGCCTTGCAGCCGCCATAATTGCGCCCACACATTTTCTCGCGCCATGCGGCGCAGCCGCTCTTTGGCGTGATGCAAGTCGAAGCTTTTCCCTTCCGCCACGGTGGTTTTGACCCAGATGGCGATGGCGGGAGCTAAACTCTCGAAATTGCCGAGGTTAAACTTACGGTCGTAAGTGACGGAAAAGCCTTTGATGTGGATCGGTTCGTCCAGTTCATAAATGAAGTTGGCGGATGTAGCGCCATAACGGTCGTTGCCGTTGTTAAATCCGTTGTTATTCATGATGGATTCTCCTCATGTAAATCTTTGAAGGGGCCGCTGCCGGTAAAAACGGCCGTGACCGGCAGCGGCATCCAGTAGCCATAAGCACCCACACGCAGACGTATCTCCGGTTCACTGTCCAATTTGCCAATGACAGCAAAAAATCGAGCCGACTGTTCGTCAGCATCATCGGTACTGCTCCAAAAAGCTGCCATGTTGCCATGCGAATGCAGGTCACAAATAATAGCCGCATCACCACTACCAGCAGCCGTCACGCTGACGGACGTGGCGCGTTGGGGTGGTTTCTTCACCTGCACTGTCTGGCCGTGATGGTGGAACTGGTAGAGTACCTCGTTAAGCCCGTTATCGGACCGACCTCCATCCGGCCGCCGGGCGCGGCGGGCATCGGTCAAGACAGTATCCAACAGGCGAGCCGGTATCCGGGGAACTTTAAGTCGAAAGTGATGTTGCAGCGGCTCCAGGCTCCGCACCGTACAGGGGGCGATGGGCAAAAGCGCCTCAAAAAAGCGTGTTTCGGCCCGGATAAAAACGCCGTTCCCGGCCAGAATATATTGGTAAGCCAGAGCATCGTTGGCCGGCAGGGGATCACATTTGTAAACGTGATAGGTGACCAGGTTATCAAACATGAGAAGCTCCTCGTTACACCAAGTTCCACAACATCATTTGCGCCGGTATCAGTTGCGACGAGGGAAACCGCTTACGGCCGTCCAACTCAGCCCACAACCGGCGCACATCATCTGGATAAGATTGGCATTTACCGCTGCTCAAGTCGGCATTGAAATAGCTGCCTTCCATGAACAACGTCAAAGCCGTCTGGATGTTCCGTGGCGAACAGACGGGGAAGGGCGTGTTGCCCTGACAGATGCCGCC
>JAJRTP010000038.1 GCA_024278255.1 Chloroflexota bacterium
CGCAGCGCCAGCAAATTGTTCCCCAGCAGGGCGACGGAAGCGGCCTGAATGGTGTGGAATAACGCTTCGTGCCCGTAGGCGCGGGTGTAGTAGATGGATAGGCTGCCCTCGTCCAGGATGGAGCGGTCAATCAGCCAGTTGGCAACTTCGTCATGTTCTATGCCGGGTGGGGATGCGCCGCTGATGCCGATGACGCGCAGGGCGAAGGCGGTGAGGAGGAGGAGGAGAAGGAAGAGGCGGTGGTTCATTACGGCCGTTTCCTTTGCCTCCGGTTGCAAACCGGAGGCTGAGACGGGAAACATGCTGAAGCATGTTGACGGCCGCAACCCGCAGTGCGCTTTAGCGCACTTTCCGTCTCAGACGCCGAATTGCATTCGGCGGCGTATCCGGCGGCGCGCCCATAATAATCACTCCGGTTGCAAACCGGAGGCTGAGACGGGAAACATGCTGAAGCATGTTGACGGCCGTAACCCGCAGTGCGCTTTAGCGTACTTCCTGTCTCAGACGCCGAATTGCATTCGGCGGCCATACGGCTCGGACGTAGTAGTGGACACAGATGGCCGTGGTCGCTCCAATTACAAACCGGAGACTGGGACGGGAAACATGCTGAAGCATGTTGACGGCCGTAATCCGCAGTGCGCTTTAGCGTACTTCCTGTCTCAAACGCCGAATTGCATTCGGCGGCGTATCTCGCAAATTCAAAAAGGGAAATCATCCCCTACCTCATAAATGGGCCCCAATTCCCGTATCAAGCCAGCTTTCTTGTTTAATTCAGCCGGCCCCTCATCATAATCAGCCATCCTTTCCAGCCAGGAATTGGTTGTTTGCTGTTCGTGATGCTGCTTTTGGTTAATGACTTACGCTTCCGCAAACGGCCGTTGCTTCTCCCCCAACGATAATGCCCCGTACCCCCTCTGCCAGGCAAAATGCTCGTCCAGCAAGCCATGATCGTTGATGTAGTGGGAACTACTCCCCTTCAATATCTTAACTACGTAAGCAATGGCATGTTTCGGCGGTATTGCCACGACCAGGTGGATATGATCCAGCCAGCCATTCACCTGATAAACAAACACGTCCATCTCTACCGCCCGCGTCACCAAAAACGAATAAAGACGGTGTTCAATTTCAGGCACAATAAAAGGCTGCTTGTTTTTTGTCCCCCAAACAAGATGATAATACAATTTCCAAAACGCCATCATAACACTCCTTTGACTTGCTGTTGCAAACCGGAAATCCCGTCCAAATACTCAAAACATTTGCCCCCCTTCAACGTGCTTTTAGCACGTTTCCCGTCTCAGACGCCGAATTGCATTCGGTGGTATTGCCCGGGATTAAATCAACCGCAGCCGCACCGCCACGGCCGTAGGCAAAATATTCGCCAGCACCGCCCGTTCCTCCGGCCCAATGACGTGCAGGAGGAGCAGCCCGGCCGGATAGACGACCAATCCCAAAGCCAGACCGAACAGGATGTTGACCTGTCCCCCGGCCCACATGAAGGTGAGCATCACGGCCGTAACCAACCCCGGTTTCCACATAAAGCGCAGCCAGCGCACACCAAACGCCTTCTGCCGCAAATAATAACTAAACACCAGCAGCAGAACGACCTCCGACAAAATCGTCGTCACCCCGGCCGCTTTGTAAGTGTACATGGGGATAAAAATCATATTGGTGATAATGTTAAACGCCACCGCGGTGGCAAACGCCCGCGGCTGCATCCGTTCCATTCCCAGGCTGATCAGTACGTAATTCGTCACACTGTTCATCCAACCAATAGGGATGGACCAGATGACAATCTGCAAGGCAATCGCCCCGTGCGGCAAAAATTCCGGGCCGCCCAGCAAGCGCACCAGGGGGTAGGCCAGGTAAAACGTCACGGCGGCAATGGGCAGGGCCAACAGATACATCAACTTGACACTCATGCCATACATGCGCCGCGCCTCCGGCAGTGATTCCTTGATTTTGCGAGAAATGATGGGGAACAAAGCCAGGGTAAAGAAAGATGGGATGATTTGCAGAGCGTTAAACCATTTGTAGGCGCTGCTGTACCAACCGGCCACTACCTGACCGTCCGGCAGCATCACCCGCAGCAAATAGGTGTCAATAGAAATAAAGACCGTTTGCAGCAAATGGATGAGCATCAGGGGGAACCCGGCTTTGAGAATCTGGCGCTGCAACGGCCGATCCAGGTGATAAGGCCCATGCAAATCGTAGCGCCGCCAGGCCATCACGCCCAAAATGGCAAATGTAACCAGATTGGTCAGGATGGAAACACCGGCTAATCCCAGAAAACTGAGACCCGCCAGCAAAACGGCCACACCAAATGCCACTTTGAGAATCGTCGTGACCGTCGTGACCGTGTTAGGCACTTCCGCCTCCTCGTAGACGTAAAACAGCCCCGTCACCCCTTTGGACAGGCCGGATATGACCATGCCCAGCATGATTAGTCCGGTGGCTAAAATTTCGGCAGGCGTCAGGGCATTGGTTTGGTCAGCCAGTTGGGTGACGGCGATCAGGGCGATGATGGGCAGGCTGGCAAACAGGGCCAACCCCAGGCGCAAAATGGAGGTGTTGTACAGGTAATACGATGCTTTGCTCCGATCCTGGGACACGTCCCGGATGAGCAGGATATCCAGGCCGAAGTTGGCCACAATCTCAAACAGCCCGGCGGTGACGATGGCCGTCTGGAAGCTGCCCGCCCCGGCCGGCCCCAGCACGCGCAGGTAGAACATGGCAAAGGCAAAATCTATGAACTTATTGAACAGGTTGAGGCCGATGGGTGCCATGCTGTTTTTGGCGATGCTTTGGGTGACGGAGAGCGGCCCGTCGGCGCGGAGGAAGGTCTGCCAGGCCCA
>JAJRTP010000525.1 GCA_024278255.1 Chloroflexota bacterium
GTTATTTTACTATTCAGAAGCGATTCTGGCACGTTGGATTTTTGGGGTACAATTTTGGTGAGAGAATGGGGGTGTTGGGATAATTGGAGATTGGAGACTTGTCCTGAATATGGTTGAAGGATTGGAGATTGAACGAGATTCTGGCCCGTTGTTGGTGTTGGTGGGGCCTACGGCCGTAGGTAAAACCGCCCTGTCCCTGCAACTGGCTGCTCAATTTAGGGGGGAGATCATTTCGGCCGATTCCCGCCTGTTTTACCGGGGGATGGACATTGGCACGGCCAAGCCAACGGCCGTAGAACAAGCCATCGCCCCGCACCACCTGATTGACATTTGCGATCCGGACGAGACGTTGAGCTTGGGCGCGTACCAGCAGTTAGCTTACGAGACCATTGACGCAGCGCTGGCGCGAGGGCATTTGCCCATTTTGGTGGGCGGGACGGGGCAGTACGTGATGGCGGTAGTGCAAGGCTGGGGCATCCCGGAGGTGCCGCCGCAGCCGGCATTGCGGGAGGCGTTGGCTGCTTTGGGTGGGGCGGAACTGGCGCGGTGGCTGGCGGCGCTGGACCCGACCGCCGCCGAACGACTTGACTCCCGCAATGTGCGCCGGGTGATACGGGCATTGGAGGTGACGTTGGTAGCGGGACGGCCGATTTCCCAATTGCAGAAGAAGTCGCCGCCGCCGTATGATATTTGTCTGGTAGGGCTGCACCGGGAGCGGGAGGGGTTGTACGGCCGTATTGATACCCGCGTAGACCAGATGATGGCCGCCGGTTTGCTGGAAGAGGTGCTGCGGCTGCGGGCTGCGGGATACGGCCGTGACCTGCCGGCCATGAGCGGCTTGGGCTATCGCCAGCTCTGGCAGTATCTTGACGGCGAACTCACCCTGGAAGAAGCGGTGGAGCGCATCAAATTTGAGACGCACCGTTTTGTGCGCCACCAGGCGAATTGGTTTCAGCGGCAAGACGCTGCCATTGCGTGGTTTAACATGGAAGAAGAGGGAGTAGAATCGGCAATAATAGATTTTGTAAAGGAGAGATTTGCGCATTACGTGCTGCGTATTATGTAATTCCTCGTTTGCGCCAATACGCAACACGCAATACGCAACACGTTATGAAGCATCTGTTATTTGTCAACGGCCTGGAAGCGCCCCTGAGCCGCTTGTTTGGCTGCGAGTGCGGCCGCTGCCTGGACCCGGCGCGGAAAGCGCACACCTCGGTTTCTCTGATTAGCCTGAATGAGGCGGGGGAGACGGTCCACCACGTTTTGTTTGACGTTGGTCTGGGCGTGGCGGACAGTCTGTTTGCCAATCCGTATCTGGCAAACGGCCGTGCCCGGTTGGACTGGTTGTGTCTGACGCACTGGCATCCGGATCATACGGCCGGGATGAATCATTTGCTGGTTTCCTGGTATGCAGCTAACCGGTATGCCGGGCGGGAATGGGTACGGCCGTCCCTTTGGTGTCGCAGCGGTACGGCCGTGTGGCTGGAGCGGATGCACAATTTTGAGCTGGACCTGACAAAGATGTTCGTTTCCGGCGAGGACGAACCGCCGGGGACGGTTTTGCCGCCTGTTCCCCTGACGTTGGACGGGCTGACGGTGACCCCGGTGACAGTTTCCCATTTCAACGGGGACAAGGATGGGCAAAACCCGGCGGGAAAGCGCCATAGCTGCGCCGCTTTTGTTGTGCAGACGGCCGTCAGCAAGGCTGTCCTCTTGTGGGATTTGGACAGCAGCAACGAATGGCTGGTCAATCCCCAAACGGCGCGGGAGAAAACGGCCGTTGCCCTCCTCTCTCACGCTGATTACCTGTTTATAGACACCGCCTTCTGGCAAGCCAAAGACCGCCTGACCAGCCATCCCGCGTTTACCAATGTGCAGCGGTACGCCGCCAGCCTGCATCCGCGCCAAACTTTCCTGATGCACCTGAGCGGCCACCCGGACGGGCCGGGCAATGGGGCGTGGGGTTGGACAAACGGCCGTTGGCAAACCGAAGCCCAGACCGTCTGGCGCGCGAAAAATCTGCCTGGCAGCGTCCGCGTGCCTGCTATAGGCGATTGTGTCAGCTTGTAATATCCGCTACTTTTGCCTCTGTTTTACGTAAGGGTGTGTTTCAAATGAGTTGAGAAAGCTGCCGTATTGCGTATTGCGTATTGCGCAGCCAGAGAGGAATACGTAATACGCAATACGCAATACGAGCCTTACAACCGAAATGAAATGCACCCTTTACGTAATGCGCATGAGAGAAAATACGCCTGTTTGGGGCGGCATTCGACTGTGTTAAAATAGGGTTTCCACCCTATTTCTGGCCTATTTGGTTTGTGGCCTGTTTGCACCGAGGTGATTTTATGGACGTAGGACGCGCTTTTCAATATATTGCTGACGATGACAAATGGCTCAAGAAATTGCTGATAGGTATGGTAGTTTCTCTGATCCCTATTTTGAACTTTGCCGCTTTTGGCTATGCGGTACAGGTAACGCAGAATGTGGCGGCGGGGGAGGAACGGCCGTTGCCCGATTGGGATCGTATTGGGCGTTACCTGGCGAACGGGTTGCGGGTTATGCTGACTTTTTTCGTCTACATGCTCCCCATCGTTTTGTTGATGTTTTGTTTTTTCACAATCATCATCGCTGCCGCTGCGGTCTCGCCCAACGGTGAGCCGCCGCCTGCTCTTATGGTTGTGTTTCCGCTGATGATGCTTTGCATCCTGCCTTTTTCCTTGCTTGTGGGTTTGATGTTTCCGGCCGTTTTCATCCAGGTGGCCCGGCGCGAATCCCTGCTGGCTTGTTTGCAGCCGCGGGAGATGTGGCAAATGATGACGGCAAAGTTGGACAGTTACATTTTGATTATTGCTCTTTACTTTGGCTTGAATATGCTTGCCGGTTTTATTACCCTGCCATTTTCCTTCACTTTTATGTTCTTGCCGATGGTTGGCGGAACCGGCGCAGGCGTACCGGATTGGTTTTTGAGTGTGGGCGTTTTGCTGCTTTGGGGGGCCATAGCAGCTGTTTCCGTGCTGGCCCGTTTCCTGGTATTTTTGGTCGTGGCTCATCTGGAAGGGCAATACATCCGTCAGATAGATGAGAAAAGTGAAGGTTTGGCGGCGTGAAGTGTGATGCGTGAGAAAACGGCCGTATTTCACGTGCGGGACGTGCCGGTATACGGCGACGTAATTTTGTCACCGATGGCCGGCTATTCGGACGTGCCGTACCGGGCCATCTGCCGGGCGTATGGCTCGGCCATGCAGTACACAGAATTTGTGCCGGTAGAGGCGCTGCTGGGTCGCCGCGTCCACGAACGCTTCCGCCGCCGTCTGGACAAAAAGCCGGACGAGTACCCGATGGTCTTTCAGATTTTTGGCAACGACGCGGAAAAACTGCTGGAAGCGGCTTTACGCATTGAACCCTGGGGGGCGGACATTATTGACATCAATATGGGCTGCTCCACACGCAAAGTGAGCGGGCGCGGCGCGGGGGCAGGGATGCTGCTGCAACCGGATTTGGTGGCGCAGACGTTCGGCCTGTTAAGCCGCCATTTGTCTGTGCCGGTAACGGGCAAAATTCGTCTGGGCTGGGATGCTACGCGGCAAAATTATCTGGAGATCGGCCGTATTATGGAGGAGAATGGGGCAGCGTTGATTGCCATGCACGGCCGTACCAAAACGCAAAAATACGGCGGGCAGGCCGATTGGGACGCTATCGCCCGCCTCAAACAATCTGTCTCCATCCCCGTCATCGGCAACGGGGACGCGCGGACGCCGCAGGACATTGACCGGATGCTGGCTTATACCGGCTGCGACGCGGTGATGATCGGGCGCGGCGCGATTGGCAACCCCTGGATTTTTGCCCGGCAGCAACGGAAGGCGTTGACACTGGCCGAAATTTTAACGGCCGTGCGCCATCACGCCGCCGAAATGATCGCCTACTACGACCTCCCCGCCGGTCTCATCCAATTCCGCAAACACCTCAAGGCATACCTGGCCGATGTTCCCGGTCTGGACGATTTCCTGCCTCCACTCCTCGCCACAACAGACCCGGACGAATTTGAGCGGTTGCTGCGGCAGTTGGAAACTGCACCCACATTTGCCAAGTCGGCCTGCGCCGACTGAACACTGAACACTGAAAACTGACTTTACTGAAAAAAGCCACGAATTACACGAATTACCGCGAATTTCTGTCGAGTACAAATCTGTGTAATCTGTGAAATCTGCGGTTTTTTCAGTAGACTCAATACTGAAAACTGAAAACTGCTAAATCTTACTAAGTCGTATCACTTAGCTATCTCATAAAGTCGTATCACTTTTTGTTCCTCCCAACTGAAGGGAAGAGCAAGTTGGAAAACAGGGAAATGACA
>JAJRTP010000526.1 GCA_024278255.1 Chloroflexota bacterium
AGACCTGGAACGGGCGTTGTTTGAACGGCCGGAACAGCGGGAAGCGCAGCGCTGTCTGGCCCAGGAAATGACGCAGATGATTCACGGGCAAACGGCCGTAACCAAAGCCGAAAAAGCCACCCGCGTCCTCTTCGGCGGCGATTTGGACGGGTTGGACGCCGCCGACATCGCCGAGATTTTTGCCGACGTGCCTTCCAGCCAGATTGCCAAAGCGGAACTGGAAGGCGAAGGGACGCCAGTTGTAGATTTATTGGTCAGCAGCGAACTGGCTTCCTCCAAAGGGGATGCGCGCCGGGCGATTAAAGGGGGCGGCATCTACCTGAACAACCAGCGCGTCACTGACGTGATGCAGCGGGCGACATTGGCACAAAGTATTGAAGGTCAATTCCTGGTACTGCGTAAAGGGCGTAAAAAATACCATTTGGCGCAAATTCTTTCCTGATCAAAAACAATGGGAGGCTGGGGATTGAAAAATCTCCAATCTCCCAAGCCTCAATCTCTCACTTCCCATCTAACATATTTCTAACTTTTTTCCGATGTAATGCTAACTTTTTGCATATATTTTTCTTACATACTCCAGGCAAAATAGTTGGCGTAAATTGAAATAACAGGTAACAGGAATTAACTTTCTGGAACAAAAAGGAGAGTGAAAGATGACACAGATAGTACGTATGAACCGGGTTCGTCCTATGGACATTGTCAATGAATTTGAGCGTTTGTTTGAACGGCCGTTCGACTTCCCCGTGCAGCGCACCTGGAACGTGGCCGTAGACGTAGCGGAAAATGAAGATGGTTACGTGGTCAAAGCTTCCTTGCCGGGCATCAATATCGATGACCTGGACATCACCTTTGAAGACAACGTTTTGACACTGAAAGGGGAAATGAAGCTGGATGAAACCATTGACGAAGAAGATTACGTCATTCAGGAACGCCGTCACGGCCAATTTATGCGCAGCATTCGTTTCCCGACGGCCGTAGACAGCAACAAAATCGAAGCCACCTATGAGAATGGGGTTCTGACTTTACAGGTTCCCAAGATGGAAGAAGTCAAACCAAAACACATCAAAGTCAAGGTTAGCTAAACAATTTCCTCCTCCTTCATTGTTTGGGTAAGCTGAAAGAGCGCCGGGCTGTTCGCCCGGCGCTTTTATTGTAGGGCGATTTGCAAAATCGCCCTACGGAACGATAATCAGGGGCAGATAAAGCTGATAGCGGGCGTAACTGATGGCAATATTTTGCAGCCAGATTTCCGCGGCCGCGCTGCCGGTATCGTCTCCCAGAAAAATCAGGTTGGGCGTTTCATACGGGTCCGGCGCGCCGGCGATTGGCGGTTCCCAGGCGGTGTAATCGCGCACAGGACCGGTCAGAACGGTCGTACCATTCGCCGCCAGCCGGTACGTATCAGTCACAATCGTCAAATCGTAAACAATCAGCCCGTTCGTCGTATCGTAAACAACCTCTTCCGCGTGGGTAAACAGGGGAACGTCTGCCTGCGCCCAAATCCTGTCCGGCCAGAAAGCCAGTTCAATCCCCTGCAAATCCTCCGCCAGCAAGATAACAGAAAAGCCGGCCCGGTTCGCGTTATTGTGTATCTCCTGCCTGATTTGTACGGTAAACTGCAACGTAAACCCTGCAGCACGATCAAGTGATTGTTGAGAATAAGAATAACCGGCCGAATCCTGAATCTCGGCCAAAGAGTCGAAGATGGTGGCGGGGATCGTGCCGCTATAAATCTGCTGCGCCTGCGGTGGCAACGGGAAAGAGCCAATCGCCTGGTACGTAAACGCTTACTCATCCGGCGTACCGCCCAATGCTGCGTCATACAAAACGCGCGTGGCTGCGTTCGGGGCGGAAGAAGCAGTTTTCAGTTGAAAGAAAGCTAGGGTCAGGACAACGGCCGTACTCCCCACAATCGCCGCCAACATTATTTTCCGCATACAGATTACCCCAATGCGTTCTGCATCACGGACAGAGATGGCTCCGCGCCCGTCCACAACTTGAAAGCCAATGCGCCCTGCTGCACCAGCATCCCCAGACCATTGGCTGCGGCGCAGCCAGCCGCCTTTGCCTGCTGCATCAAGAAGGTCTGTCGGGGATTATAAACCAAATCATAGACAAAGGCGCCGGGGTAGACAGGGCAATCTTCGGGCCAGGGGGTTGTTTCTTTATGCGGGGTCATGCCCACAGGTGTCGTGTTGACGATGAGAGGCGCGTGGGCAGCCGCAGCCATGTCACGCAATTCTGTTAACGGCCGTGCCTCCAATTCACCTGCACCATACGGCCGTAAATCCCCCACCAACTGTTCTGCCTGCAACGGCCGTCGCGCCAACACCCGCACATTGCCCCCCGCCTGCCCCAGCGCATATACCACCGCCCGCGCCGAACCACCTGCACCCAAAACCAGACAATCCCGCCCGCGCACCGGCACAGCCAACGCCTCTAAATCGGCCAAAAAGCCTGACCAGTCTGTATTGTAACCAGTGAGACGGCCGTCTTCCCCCACCACAATCGTATTCACCGCCCCAATCGCTTTAGCCCCTGCCTCAATATCATCCAAAAAGGGCATCACTGCCTGCTTGTGCGGCACCGTGACGTTGACGCCGCGAAAACCGAGAGCCGGCAAGCCGCGCACGGCCGTTTCCACTCTCTCCGGCGGCACAGGCAGCGGCACATACGCCCAATTCAACCCCAAATCGGCAAACGCCGCATTGTGCAGCGCCGGGCTAAAACTGTGCGAAACAGGCCAGCCGATAATGCCGGTCAGTTGCGTTTTACCGTTGATCATGTGTCGAGTAGTCGGGTAGTCTTGTAGTCGAGTAGTCGGGTAGTCGGGTAGTCCCCTCATCCTCTCACCCCTCATCCCCTCACCCATTCCATACTTGCGCCCAACGCCTGCATCGTCTCCACAAAACCGGGGAAGCTGTCGGCCACGCAAGCGGCGTCGTGAACCAGGGTGTCATTTTGCGCCAGCAAACCGAGGATAGCCAGGGACATGCCCAAGCGGTGGTCATCGTGACTGTCTGCTGTGCCGCCAGACGGCCGTACCGGGCCATGCACTGTAAAGCCATCTGTAAATTCCGTTATGTCAATGCCAAGCTGCTGAAGCTCACCGGCCAACACGCTGATGCGGTCTACTTCCTTCACCCGCAGTTCGGCTGCATCCCGCGCCGTGCTGTCCCCGGCAGCTTGCGTGGCGGCCACAGCCCAGACGGGCAGTTCGTCAATGCCCCGTACCACTATCGCCCCGCCAATATCCGCGCTGTGCAGTTCGTCAAAGCGCACCGTCAAATCGGCCGTGGGTTCGCCGCCTGTTTCCCGCTCATTCTGCACGGAAATGGCCGCGCCCATCGCTTGCAGCATCGCCAGAATCCCTGTGCGCGTCTCGTTCAGTCCCACATTTTCAATGGTGATTTGCGAATGAGGTACAGTCGCTGCGGCTACCAATGGAAACGCTGCCGAAGAAATATCAGCCGGAACCGTCAAATCCAACGGCGCCAAGCTTTCCGGTCTCTCCAGCCAAACCCAGCCATCCGCCTCTTGCACCGTTGCTCCCATCGCCCGCAGCATCCGTTCCGTGTGGTCGCGGGCGGGACCGGGCTGGTAGACGCGGGTTTCGCCTTCAGCGTACAAACCAGCCAGCAAAATGGCGCTTTTCACCTGGGCGCTGGCGACGGGCATCCGGTAGCTGATGGCGTGCAGGCTGGCGGGATGGATGATTAGAGGGACACGGCCGTTTCCCGCCACAATATCAGCCCCCATTTCGGTTAACGGCCGTATGATGCGCCCCATCGGCCGTTTGCGTAACTGCTCGCTGCCATCCAGCACAGAAGGGAAACGCTGCCCGCTCAGTATCCCGGCCAGCAAGCGTAGTCCTGTTCCGGCATTGCGCAGGTCTAATGGTTCGGGCGACGGCCGTAACCCATGCAGCCCTTGCCCCTCAATCGTCAATTCCCAGGCTGTGTCTGATGTTTTTTCGATGTGGATGGGTATGCCGAGGGATTGTACGGCCGTTAACGTCGCCAACGTATCCCCAGCCGGCAGCCAGCGGCGAATATGGCTGGTTCCCTCGGCCAAAGCCGCCAGCATCACTGCTCGGTGGCTGATAGATTTATCGCCGGGAACGGTGATGGTGCCGCGTAAAGGTGTTTTTTGGGGGTGGATCAGGAGGGTTTTCATGGGGCGTATTGCGTATTGCGTATTGCGTACCAGAAACCTTTACGCAATACGTAATACGCAATATTTCTTACCGCTTAAACCGCTTCATCTGCCGGGCAATCGACTGCGTTTTCTTGTCCGGCCGATTAGAATCCAGACGGGCGACTGGCGGACGGTCTTTAGCTTCCGCCTGAGCCAGAGCGTGGTAAGTAATCAGGTAATTCTTGTTGCGCATAAATTCTTCATGCGTGGCTTCGGGATGTACAGCCAGATACGCTTTCTCGGCCGTTTCCATCGTCTCCCGCAGATCGCCAATTTCGTCGGCGGGCAGGTAGGCTGGCGCCACGCTAAATTCCAGATGATCTACCACAGGAACCAGTCGCCCCATAATGACCTCACCTACTTCTACAATACCCCGGCCGCCGGATTCGTAAATTTCCACTTCTTCGCCAGTAAAATAATCACGTAATTTGAGTTGCTGGCCTTCATAACTTAACAATTCATAAGCGCTGGCTGGCGGGGCGTCCTTCCAATCATCTACCAATTGCTGTTGAGCCGAGGAGAGATCGGGGTAACGTTCTTCGGCGTAGATTTGGATGAGGTAACGGCCGTCGCCCAAATCATAATCAAACGTAAACCAATCAATAAAGCGGAAAGCCTCATCCATACTCATCTCTTCCGCATTATCAAATTCATACAGGCCATTCCAGTACAACGGCAGCGCCTGGGCAAATGCCTCAGAAAAACGCTCCTCCCGGCCAAACTTCAACAAATCCCGGCGCACATAACGAGCCGCATCCTTCACCGCCCGCACCTGCTTTTCCTTCGCCTGATCTTCCTTCATGTGACACTGCTTATACTTCTTCCCGCTGCCACAATAACAGGGATCATTTCGTCCTATTTTTGCCATCAATCACCTCTCAATCGTAGCCGCAGTATCCCTACCGCGTTTACATTTGCGCGGTAGGGATACCGCGGCTACCGATACTTACCCAGACTTTTCCAAAACGCCGCCACCCAACTTATCCACCGCCAGAATAGCGGTAATGCCCAGCAAAACCAGCACGACGGCAACAGCAAATTCCGTCACACCGGCCTGGGTAGACAAATCGGGCAAAACATTCCACTGCTTAATCACAATAAACTGGCCGTCGCTGTTGACGATTTTCTCGCCCAGTTCATTGAGCAGCCATTCCACATCCTGTTTCCAGGGCCAGATTTTACGCAGGCTGCCCAGCATAAAACCAATCAGCACCGCCACCGTATAATCGTGGTAATGGCGAAACAGCCAACTGAGCAATTGGGAAATCGTGATAAGGCCCAAAACAGCCCCCAATCCCAGGAAAAACAGCGGCACAAATCCGCTGATGTCCCCGCCGCGCAAATCGTTGACAATGCCCAGAACAAATTGATACTTCCCCAGCAGCACCAGGATAAACGCCCCGGAAATACCGGGCAGAATCAGGGCCGTGCTGGCTAAGGCCCCGGCCAACATGAGAAACCACCAGCTTGTCGGTGTTTGCAATGGCACAATTCCTACCAGGGATAACGCAGCCACCGCCCCGATAATCAAGGCCAAGCCTAACAGCAGCGTCCATTGTTTGATGCGTTTACTCACTACAAAGACGGAAGCCAACACCAGGCCAAAGAAAAAGCTCCACACAAAAACGGGTTGGTTAATGAGCAGGCTTTCCAAAATGCCGGCCAGGGTGATAACGGCGATAAATATTCCCAGACCCAAAGCCAGCAAGAACTTCCAGTTGACCAGCCGGAATATCTCTTTAATCTGAAAATGGAATACTGCCCGAATAAAATTCGGCCGGCCGAAGGTGCGGATGGAATTGATCAGCTCTTCATAGATGCCCAAAATAAAGGCCATCGTGCCCCCGGAAACACCGGGCACAATATCTGATGACCCCATAGCAATGCCGCGCAAGGTAATGCCGGCATATTGGCGCAGACTGCGCTGCGGCCAAACGGCCCCCTCGTCTGCTGCGTCTGTTTCTGTCTTCTCTGTTTTATCTGATGTCGTCATTCTTTTCTCTCTGTTTTGAAATTTTTACAAGAGCAGAATTATAGCACAATAATAGAACCACGGATTTTGGAACCACGGATTTAACGGACAAAAAGGTTTTTCACGGATTTGGCGTAGAAATCCGTGAAAATCCTTTTTATCCATATTGCCCGTGGTGCCCATAAAAGGGGAGAGCCTCGGAGGAGGGGTTCCGAGGCTCTTGAAAAGGAGAAAAAGTTGTGTGTCCTTGCGTGCTTTCAAGTATAGCCACTTGCCAAATCTGGTAAATGGGACTTTGGTAACAGGGTCAGGCCGTTACTTTTTCCGGAAAATTTC
>JAJRTP010000527.1 GCA_024278255.1 Chloroflexota bacterium
ATTCATCGTGGCATCCTTGTTCATCACGTTAACAATGTCCAGATTGTGCCGCTGGCCAATCTCGAAGTCATTGGGGTCGTGGCCGGGCGTCACTTTGAGGGCGCCGGTACCAAAGCCGATTTCCACGTATTCGTCGGCGATGATGGGGATTTCCCGGTTAAGCATGGGCACGAGGACGGTCTGGCCGATGTATTGTTGGTAACGCTCGTCGTCGGGATGGACGGCAACGGCCGTATCCCCCAAAATCGTTTCCGGCCGGGTGGTGGCCACGGGCAGATGGCCGCCGCCCTTGACAGGGTATTTGAAGTAGTACATCAACCCTTCTTCTTCCACGTATTCTACTTCCAGGTCGGATACGGCCGTTTGCAGCCCCGGCGACCAGTTGACCAGATATTCGCCCCGGTAAATCAGCCCCATACGCCGCAGCCGGACAAACGCCTCCCGCACGGCGCGGGATAACCCTTCGTCCAGGGTAAACCGTTCCCGATCCCAGTCGCAGGAAGCCCCCAGGCGGCGCAGTTGGTTGGTGATACGACCGCCATACTCCGCCTTCCAGGCCCAGGTACGGCGCAAAAACTCCTCCCGTCCCACTGCTTCGCGGGACGTGCCTTCCGCTTCCAGCATTCGTTCCACCTGCAACTGCGTAGCAATCCCCGCGTGGTCGGAGCCGGGCACCCATAGGGCAGCATACCCCTGCATCCGCGCCCGCCGGATCATCAAATCCTCCAGAGCGACGAACATGGCGTGCCCCATGTGCAGTTGCCCAGTTACATTTGGCGGCGGGATGGAAATGACAAACGGTTCGGCGTCATCCGGCCGGCATTCCGGCTTGAACCAGCCGTTTTCTTCCCACCATTGGTAAAGGCGCAATTCGGCATCTTTGAAATTGTATGCTTTGGGCATGTCGGTCATAATGTTTTTCCTTTTTTGAGATTCAGTAGATCCAAATTTCAGAAAATAATCTAAAAATAATGGGCTTGTAACATCCTTGACGGATAGACAAAAACAAAAACCGTAAGGAGACAAGCCCAATGAACAAAAATAACCTGATTTTGACGGATAAGAAAGTGTTGACCCAAGCCCGTACTATGTTGCAGGAACATCTGGAACTGGAAGCCAATGGCTACAAATGTAGCAGCGATGACCTGTACAACATCTTGTTGGGTGTGACGGCCGGTCGAGGCACCTTGGAAGCAGTTTGTACTGACCTGGAAGGGGTACCTGATCCGCAAACCATTCGAGAATATTTCAACGAACAACTTTGCGTTGAACAATTGCCCCAGTTGGAAGTGCAATTGAACAAAGCATTGGTGCAACATATCCCTCACCGAGTGTGGCGACAGCCTCGGGATATTGCCATGGATTTCCATGACCGTCCTTATTATGGTAAGACACCGCAAGAAGAAGGGCTGTGGGTGCGGGGTAAAGCCAAAGATGGTACGACGCGATTCTATCGGATTGCGACTGCTTACGTTATCTTGAATGGCCTGCGTTTTACGCTGGGCATCTGTTTTGTTTTGCCGGGAGACAGTACCGTAGATATTCTTAAAAAACTGTTGCGGCGTGTTAAAGGATTGTTCATTAAAGTACGCTGCTTGTTGCTGGACCGCGGCTTTGCTGGAATCGATGTCCAAGAGTATCTGGATAAACAATACATTCCAGCCCTTATTGCTTGTCCTATTCGGGGCAAGACAGGAGGTACCAAAGCCTTGTGTAAGGGGCGCAAAGGGTATCAAACCCGTTATACCTTCAAGAATGGCAAACAAACACGGACGGCCGATTTGGTCGTGTGTCGGGTTTTCACAACAGCCAAACGCACGAAACGACTTAAACGGCGGGCCACTTGGTGGATATTCATTCTCATTCATTTAGATCTGTCACCACGTCAAGTACGCCGGCTTTACCGCCGCCGCTTTGGTGTTGAAACAAGTTACCGTTGTGCCGCCCAAGTACGGGGCAAGACTACCTCGCCCAATGCTGCTTACCGCTTTGTGTTGATGGCTTTGAGTCTGTTCTTGCTCAACGTATGGATGATTCTGCGTTGGTCGTTTACTCAAATCCCGCGTCGTGGCCGGCGTAAGCTGGATACCAAGAAGTTTCAATTGTCTCGCTTTGCCAAATTTATTGTTCATGCTTTGGAAGAGCAGTATGGTTATGTGCGTTCCATAAGGGCCGTTATTGACCCTTTATTGTAAATTTTGGATCTACTGAGATTGGAGATTACTGGCAGATTTTCTCTCCCATCTTGTAACTTTCCGTTAAAAACTCCTCAATTTTTTCCAATTGCACATTTGCGGGAAAGCTGAAAAAGTCTTCGTCTAAATCCAACTCGTTTTGCCAAACTTCATGGCCGTCGCTTATTACAATACGCCCGTCACCTTCAGGAATTGCAGCTTTTTCTATTGGACGGTTATAAGTTGAAAACACAATGGCTTCTTGATCAAAATCAGGTTGCTCAAAATAATAAACGTGAAAGAAGTATTTCATTTTTCCCAAATTGTAACCAATCCATCCGCCACTATGTTGACCAGAATCAAACTGAGATTGGACATCTTCTGGCAAAACATCTGTCACCGCTTGTCCCATCAGGCAAAGTAAATTCTGCAAAGGCTTTAATTCAGGATATATATCCAACCGTTGTAATGATTTAATATGCGTTTGCAAAACAGATTCAGAACCATACTCTTTCATATGATTCTGTATTCCTTCCGACAAAGGGGATTTAACCGAAGCAAACGCCAGATGTCTACATCGAAGAAAATCAAGAAATTGCTGCACAAAACACCGAGTTGGCTCTTGAATATCCCCCGCAAGTTCTTGTTGTAAAAATTCCCCGATATCGTACCAAAACAAATGCGTAATTGATTGATCTCCAAAATCTGGGGGACGATTTTTGGTAAGCAACACAAGCCGTGTGTTCTCGGTATTAGCTGCCCGCAAACCATCAAGATAACTGCTGATCTGATCATCTGCAAAAGGTGCGTCAACTTTAACCTCAACATATATTAGATATTCAGAGGTGCTGATTTCCATATCTGGACGGCCGTGATCGTTATCAGCCGTTGAAGGCTGGGTTTTAATTTCAACATTTTTCGCCTCTCCTGGAGACAGGCTTAGAAAACCACTTGACAATTCCCTTAAAAGCCGAACTCCGATCTCAGGGGCTGAACGAAGAAGATATTCTGTAAGGTGAGCCAACGCTTCCGTTGTGAAGTTTTCATCCTGCCGGGAAGCCCAACGATGTAAATTTAACAAAAGGTTAGACGAGCAGTCCATTTTTCTATTCCTTCAAGGGTCTTAACAAATTAAAACCTGCCAAATACACCAAGAACAATAAATCACTAATATCCCAAATACAAAAACTCTCTCATCCGTTCAAGGACGAGAGAGTTGATCTCACGCGGTACCACCTTGATTCCTGTTTTAGATTAACAGGCGCTCAATGCAAGCTGTAACGGGCTTTCCCGTCAGGGGCTAATTGGCGTTCACCTCTGCGATTCATGGGCGACTTCGGTAACGGCCGTATCCTGCATCCACTTTCAGCCTGGGCAGATGCTCTCTGACGGGAGCCGTCACGTACTACTCCCAATCACCATCTTTCTCTGTGTCAATAGACGGAAGTATAGCAATCCGGTGAGTGAAAAGCAATTTTGAGATCGAGATTATTGAAAACCATATCGTTATATGATATTATCGCAATGTGATAGAATCGTTTGCATCTAAAGAAACCGAGAAAGTGTTCAAGGGGCGTGTGTCTCGCAAACTCCCCCACAATATCCAGAGAACGGCCCGGCGCAAGTTGCTTTACCTGCATGATGCTGACGATCTGCGGGATTTATTAGCCCCACCGGGTAACAGACTGGAAAAGTTATCCGGCAATCGCACTGGACAATTCAGTATCCGCATCAATGACCAGTGGCGGATTTGTTTTCTGTGGGAAAACAATCGCGCTTACGACGTGGAAATAGTGGATTACCATTCGTGAGGTTCAACTTATGGAAAACAGATTAGCACCCATCCATCCCGGCGAAGTGTTGTTGGAAGATTTTATGAAACCGTTAGGGTTAAGCCAATATCGGGTAGCCAAAGATATTGGCGTGCCGGCATTGCGCATTAGCCAAATTGTCAATGGAAAACGAGCCATCACCGCCGATACAGCTATGCGATTAGCCCAGTATTTTGGCACCAGCCCGGACGTATGGCTGCGCTTACAGGCACGTTACAATCTGGAAAAAGCCGAAATAGAGTATGGCGCCCGCATCAGAGAAGAAGTGAAAACATTGGACCGCAGTCAATTTGAAGCGCCGGCACAGACGCAGGCGGCTGGCTAATCCCCCGTTATTTCTCCTCAATGATAATTTGCTCAATCACGTCGCCGGGGCCGGCCGGATTGGCCGGGTCGCGCAAAGTGAGTGAGGCCAGTACATCATCCCCTTCAACTAACTCGCCGAAAATGGTGTGCAGGCCGTCCAGCCAGGGCGTGGGGGCAAAGGTGATGAAGAACTGGCTGCCATTGGTGTTAGGCCCGGCGTTTGCCATAGCCAGCAAGCCGCGCCGGTCAAAAGAGAGGTCATTGTTCGTCTCGTCGGCAAATTCATAGCCGGGGCCGCCCGCGCCTGTGCCGGACGGGTCGCCGCCTTGCGCCATGAAGTCGGCCAGGACGCGGTGGAAAATAGTACCGTCGTAAAAGCCCTGATTCGCCAGAAAGACAAAGTTGTTGACGGCCAGGGGCGCTTCGTCATCATACAGAAGGAAGCGCATGTCTCCCTTATTTGTTTTGATGACGGCTTCGTAGGTTTTCCCGGTATCAATGACCATTTCCGGGTAGGCATCATAATACCCTTCCCGTTGATTGGGTGGGATGCTGGCTAACGGCCGTTCCCCCTCCACTACCACCGGCACACTTTCACTCGACGAGCCAGACAATGCCCACCAGCCGAAAAACGCCACCAGCAAAAACAACACGATCCCACCGCCAATAAACAAATACTGCTTCTGCTTCGCCTGCTTCTCCGCTTCAGCCTGCCGCCGCGCCTTTCGCGACGGCGTGTTTTTACTCTTCTTCGCCATACAAAACCTCCACAAAAATGTAAGGCGATTTGGCAAATCGCCCTACAGTCATGTTCTCACACCCTCATCCCACTTCTTCTCCAACCTCCAGATGGCTGTGGCGGCCAGCACCAGAGCAATACTAAAAATGACATACCCCTCCGGGATGGTGGCCTGGGTGATGAAAATGGCAACCATCCCCGTGGCGCCGGTAATCAGGTAAATGATCAACACCGCTTCCCGCTGAGTGTACCCCATCTGTACCAGGCGGTGGCTGGTATGATCTTTCCCCGGCGTGTTAGGGCTGAGGCCGCGCCGCAAACGGGACACGACGACCAGCGTCATGTCAAAAATTGGTACCGCCAAAATGAAAACGGGTACCATCCAGGTGACAAAACTGACGTTATCGGGAAAGCGTAATTGCAGCCCCAGCAAAGCCAGCAAAAAACCCAAAAACAACGATCCGGCATCCCCCATGAAAATATTGGCCGGCTTGAAATTGTAGCGTAAAAAACCCAGTGTCGCCCCCAAAACGGCCGCTGCCAAAGCCGACACCAGAAATTGATCATTCACCAATCCCAACAGCAGCATCAACGAGACCGCCACGGCGCTGATGCCCGCACTCAAGCCATCCATATTGTCTAAAAAGTTAAGGGCATTCGTAATACCCAGCAGCCAAAGAAGTGTAAGAGCCATGTTAACCGATTCCGGAATAGGCAGCTTGACCCGAATATCGAACAAAATGAGGACGAGGGAAGCCAAGAGAACACCGCCCATCTTGGCCCAGGCGGGCAGACCCAACCAATCATCCAGCAAGCCGACCAGAACGACGATGGTCATCGCCAAGAGAACGCCGCCGACGGATGAGGGGAGTTGGCCGGAAAAGGCGATGAGGGCGATGACTGCCCCGCCAAAAATAGCCAATCCGCCCAGCAAGGGCATGGGCGCGGCGTGGAGTTTGCGTTGGGCCGGCGCATCCACAAAGCCCAGATGCACCGCTAACCGCCGCACCCAGGGAATGGACACGGCCGTAACAAACAAAGCTACCGTGAAAATTACCAGAACAACGCCCATGGGTCGGTAATCAGTAATCAGTTTTCAGTGTTCAGTGTTCAGTAGGACAGTTACTGAACACTGAAAACTGACTACTGCACACTGATCACCCCCCTCCCGTCAGTTGATCGAGGAACTGCTGAATCTGCTCTGAATATTGCGGCGGGGCAGTGGCCAGGGCATTTTGTGTCAGCGAGATCGCCTGTTCCATTTGCCCCAGCGCGGCATAGCTGTTCGCCAGCAAAAAGTCCAGATTCCAACTGGTCACCAACTGCCCCTGCGGGTCTAACTGGCGCACCTGCTCATAAGCCGCCACAGCCCCTTCATAATCACCCAAATCCTGGAGAATCTGTCCCGCCCGTACCCAGACGCGCGGATCATTGGGACGCTGTTCCGTTGCTCCCAAAGCCGCTTCAGCCGCCTGCTGCCGCATCTCCTGCTGCACATCTTCTGCCTGCCCGGCAGCGCACACTTGATACGTCTGTGCCAGATCAAAATAGGTCTCCGTGTAATAGGGATCAATAGCTGCCGATTCTTCAAAAACCTGAATCGCACCCTCACAATCCTGCCTCAGATTCAGCAAAAGGCGGGCGTATTCATTGCGAATCACCGAATTTTGCGGGCTGAGCGAGAGGGCGTCCAGATAATACTGCTCTGCCTGATCAATACGCTCCTGTCGGGCTGCTTCGTCATCTGTCAAGGCCACCCAGCGGGTATTCAGCCGGGCCAGATTGGCTGTGTGATCGGTATTCAACGGGTTGATTCTCTGGGCCAACAGGAGGCGGTCTTCAGCGTCACTCAACAATTGCGCTTTCTCATTCGCATCTTCGGTCAAAGTAGACCGTTCCAGATAGGCCCGGCCCAGGAAAAGATAGTAAAAATCCTCATCCGGCACGCGGTTGAGAGCGTCCTGGTAAACGGCGATAGCGCTGTCCCAATTTTCCAGATTGCGGGTGCGGCTGGCTTCATTATCATAGAAACGGCCGCGTTTATAAACCATATCCGCCTGTATCACCTGCAAATTGGAGACAGATACGGCCCATCCGGCCAGGATGACCAACCCAAGCAGCAGTAGATAAGCTGGTATGGAGCCATTTTCTTTGGCGTTCGGTTTTTTGGTGAGAGCCAGAACAATAGCCGCGACAACCAGCAGAAAAACAACTAATCCGAAGAAGTAGACGAGGAAAGTCACTGACTGATCGGCATCGGCCGTGACGTAATTCTGCAGCTCCAGCAGCGTTTCCGGCGGGTCCAGAGTAAAACGATACAGCAGGGAATTGCGTAGCTGGAACGCCTGGAAATAAGCGTAACTCATGCCGATGGTCAGAGACCCCACGCCCAACACGCCAATGGGCAGGAAAAATTTAGACCAGGCTTTGTCCCACAGCAGGTAAAGGATGATGGCGCAGACAACGGCCGTAACCAAAGCCACCCCCTCTCCCCCAGCCAAAAACACCGGCAGGCTCAACAACAGACCGGCCAGCGCCACACCACCGGCAAACGTCCGATCCGCATCCCCCTTGCCCACCAGCAAACGCACCCCGGCCCAGATGGACACCGCGCCCCACAGCCAGAGCAAACTCTGCCCCAGCAAAGCCGTCGCCCCGGCATTGGCCGGCTGGGGCACAACCAGCCGGAAGCCAATACTGCCCGCCCCCATAAGCAGGAAGATGGCGGCCACAATTTTTTGGCGGTTCTGGGCCAATGCTCTCAAATTGGCCGGGACGCGCAGTTCTTTATCCTTCACCATCTCGCTGACCATGATCAAAATACCCAGACCCCAGGTGAGGATAACCATGAGGTAAATAAAGGGAGAATCCACAAAATCTTTACTGGCATCCTGGAAGAAAGATTGCTGGAAAATATCCCCGGCAGTCAATTGAACCAATTCTTCTCCGGTTTGGCCGGGCGGCTGGTTGTAAGTGACGAACGTGTATCCCATCACGCCAATGATTAGGCCCAGGACGAGCGTATTGAGCAGCATCGGTCCCCATCCGGCATTTGTGGTTGGCGCAGCTTGACGACGGCCCCGTTTGCGACTGGCTGGTGCGGCGGAGACGACCGTACCCATTTCCTTCAAACGCGGCAAAAGATACGTCACCATAAAGAGCAAAGCCGTGTAGAGGAAGAAATACGTGCGCGTGGCAGCAATGGCAATACCAAAATGGATTTCCACATAATGGGCCAAAATAGCTGCCGCCAGCGCCGTGACCAGCAGACGGTCGCCGGCAAAGGGCTGCACTTCTTCAGTTTCCGGCGGTTCGGCCGTCAGGGCATAGTAGATGAGGTAGATGACCAGCCCCAGAATCGTGCCAAAGGGATAAGCCACGCCGACGTAAACCGGACCGCGCCACAGGGCAAACAACACCGCCACCAACAAACCCATCCCCACCCACAAACCAATGAGCAGATTGCGATCCCGCTTGCCACGCAAAACGCCCAGCCAGCGGAAGGCTACGTAAAAGACGCTCAAATACAGCGCCTGCCAGATGACGAAACCGACAATGCCGGTAATCACCAGAGCATCGAAAGTCTCGTTGTGAGAGCGATCCGGGGAGGCGTTGCGCTGCTCTATCGTCGCCAGTTCCGGGGGATAGAAGCGATTGTAAGCCACGTACATCGCTTCGGGGCCGTAGCCGATTAACGGCCGTAAAAAGTTAAACACGTCCAACGAGCCATCCGGGTATTGCAGCGGTTCGTGAGGCGCCAGCAAATCCAGCACCCCCGTCCAGATGAGAACACGCACCCGGCCGGTTGCCGAATCCGCTTCCAGGATTTGCCCGAAACGGCCGATACGGGGCAGTTCCCGCCATTCATCCAGCGTGGCGACCACGTTGCCTACCACCGGAATTTCGGCATAAGGCTGCGTCACGTCGGAGGGCAGGTTGAAGGCCACCAGCCAGACGCCCAGGAAAAGGGAAAGGGTAATCCAGCTAAACCAGAGCCAGCGCCAGCCGCGTCGCGCCGAAGCCATGACGAAGATGGCAACGATGACCAATCCCACCGCCCCCACGAAGGCCAGGAAGGAACCCATCCCCCCGCTGAGAGAGGGAAAACGGCCGCCCAGCAGTTGCAAAAGGAGACGAATGATGAAGTAAGATACGGCCGTGCCCAACAGGACAAACAACACCCCCCGGCCCACCTCTGACCAGCGGAAACGCCCCCTGTCCGAGGAGGCATTACGTAAATTAACCAACACAACCAAAATGAAAGCGAACAGGCCCACCCCCAACCCCAGCCAGGGG
>JAJRTP010000039.1 GCA_024278255.1 Chloroflexota bacterium
AAAGGGTACACCAACAAAGCCATCGGCGTGCAGTTAGGTATTAGTGACCGCACCGTGCAGGGTCATCTGGCCAAAACCTACAGCAAACTCCAGGCCGGCAGCCGTACCGAAGCTGTCATGCGCGCGGTTTCTCTGGGCTTGATTCAGACGGAGGCGAGGTGAAAGTGTGCAGTGTTCAGTTTTCAGTGTTCAGCGAGCTACTGAATACTGAAAACTGAATACTGAAAACTGAAAGATGCGCTGGCGCGGCCTTCCCCTTCAACTTTTCGTCTTTACCGTTCTGCCCCTTACGGTACTTCTCCTGGTTATTGCCTTTGGCAGCTTGTTCCTGCACCAGCGAGCTATGCGCCGCTTAGTAGGGGAGCGGGATGAACGGGCCACCCGCGCCGCTGCTGCTGCCATTGCCGAACAGCTTAACCACCGCAGCGCCGCTATTCGCAGCCTGGCGTTACGGACTGCCGATACACAAGAGGCAGAACACGTGCTGGCAGATGTCGTTGTTTTGCTGCCGGATTTTGGCGGCGGGATTGCTTTGTTTGACGCCGACGGCCGTCTCCTGGACACCAGCAACGAAACACCCACCTGGGAACTGACGGCTGTCCCTGATTTTACCACCACTCCCTCGGAAACAACCCGCTTCAGCGATCTTTTCACCGATCCCGTTACCGGTCAGGAGATGATTTTCACCATTGCCCGTGCGTCTGATGGGATGACGGCCGTAGGCGCATTCTATCCCGCCGCTCTGGCCCAGGAAGCGTTGGCAGACATCTTTGCCAGTGATGACCAGGCCGCCGCCTTTTTGACGGATGGTAACGGCCGTCTTCTCTTCCAACTGGGTGATGTGCACGAAATGGGGGCAGATTTAAGCGGCTACGAGGGAGTCACTGAAGCCCTCCGCGGCGAGAACGGCACCACCTACAGTGTAGACGACGGTGAAGAGTACGTCATTGCCTACAGCTCTATTCCCCCGCTCAATTGGGCCTTAGTCCTCAAAGAACCGTGGCGGGCTGTGACCGATCCCCTCCTGCGAGCCACAGAATTAGCTCCCCTCGTTCTGGCCCCTGTCCTGATTATTGCCCTGATTGGCCTGGGCTTTGGCATTCGGCAAATCGTAGCGCCGCTGCAATCTCTGGAAAAGAAGGCCACCGCGCTGGCCTGGGGTAACTTTGAAGCCATCGAGAAACCGGTGGGCGGCATCAACGAAATTCAGCGGTTGCAAACCGAACTGATTCACATGGCCCACAAAGTAAAGTTGGCCCAGCAAAGCCTGCGCGGCTATTTGGGGGCCGTTACCACTGGGCAGGAGGAAGAACGCCGCCGCCTGGCCCGCGACCTGCACGATGACACCATCCAATCTCTCATTGCCCTCAACCAACGGTTGCAATTGGCCCAACTCACTGTGAGCGACGAGCAGAGCGCCGCCCAACTGACCGAAATGCAGCAAATGACGGAACAAACTATTGCCGACCTGCGCCGCCTCACCCGCGACCTGCGACCCATCTATCTGGAAGATTTGGGCCTGGTTACGGCTCTGAATATGCTGGCCCGTGACGCCAGCCAAACCTTACAAATCCCGGTGGATTTCCAGGTGACAGGCACGGAGAAGCGGCTCTCGCCGGAAGTGGAATTGGCTCTTTACCGCATGGCTCAGGAGGGCTTGAGCAATGTGGCCCGCCATGCCCAGGCCAACACGGCCCAGCTGCATCTCGCTTTTGTCGATGAGACCATTACCCTGACGGTGCAGGATGACGGCCGTGGCTTCACTGTGCCTGAAAGCCCAGCGGAAATGACCAACAACGGCCATTACGGTCTCCTGGGCATCCAGGAACGGGCCGAACTCATCGGGGCGCGAATGACGATTCTGTCGGCGCCCAGCAAAGGAACTTGTTTGACAGTCTCTCTCCCCCATCCGTAGCATGATTTGTAATTTTTTTTGTATCATGCAGAAGTAAAGCAACCTATACCGATTTTGCAGATAGGGGATAATCTGTGTAATCAGCGAAATCCGCGATTTATTCGTTCTTTCATTCAGACGGAATCATAATCGTCGTTTCCCCCAATATTTCTCCCATATCTCTATTTTGTAGCGTCACTGTGTACGCCCCGGCTGCTTCTGGCAAAGGAATGTCTGCGGGCAGGCGGCGGTTACTGCCGTGATAGAGCAAAACTGTCCCCGGTGGCGATAGGGGATATTCCAGACGAAGACCGTCTTCCCCCACCAATATGACTTGCCAATTCAGCGGCGCTAACACCGGGTCTGCTACATATATTTGCGTATCCGGTACGGCCGCATAAGCTCGTAGAGTCAGTTCATCCCCAGCCACAGCCGCGTCCAAAGCCCAGTCACCGGTATATTGCGTCACCGGATTGAATTGGGTGTTTGGCAGTTCGTAGACCAGGAAATTGTCCAGCGGCGTGGCGGGAATGAGACGGCCGTCAGCCACTTCTGCCGCTAATCGGGTCTCTTGATCTGGCGTCACAGACTCTTTAGAGATTAAAATGGTGTGTACACCCAGACTGCGCAGCGTTTCCAGACCGCTAAATGTGGGGA
>JAJRTP010000528.1 GCA_024278255.1 Chloroflexota bacterium
CTTAATTTCGTTAAGATTTAAGCCCCATTGGGCAAGAAGGTTTTTTTTGAGTGTTCATGCGCTATTTATACAGGAAACGGCTCTCATGAGCCTAATTTAACATTGTCAAAGTAGTCAAAGGAGAAACGTTAATGAATTTATTTGGTATTCTGGGTTTTATTTTGGTCCTTGTTGTTGTCTTTGCCATCGCCAAGTTTATTTTGAAACTGACAGGCAAAATCATCAGCATCATTATGACGATTTTGATTGTGGGCGGGCTGCTGCTTTTGTTGTGGGTTATATTTTGAGATTAGTGGTTGGGGATTATGTTAATCCCCAACCGCCAATCTCTACTCCGTAATCGTAAACACCATCCCGGCCGAACGGCCGTTCACCTCCGGCGACAATTCCTCACTGGCAAACGTGGGCATCACCTGGTAACGGCCGGGTATATTCGTATCCAGGAAGTAGCTGTACTGGTACGTGCCTGCTGGTAAAAACTGCGACTGGAAAACCACCTTTTCGTCCCGGTACTCGATATTGTCAAAGTACCACCAGCCCCAATACCCCCACTCATATGGCTGATCCGCCGGACTAATTGTGCCACCCAAACTGGCTGACGTCGTGTTCAGGCCGGGATCAATCGCCGTCGCGCCGGCCGGAATCGGGTCTTCCAGCGTCACGTACAATCGGTCATGAGGCACAATTACCGTCAGCACCACGCGCACCTTTTGCCCCGCCTCAATCTGTTCAATCGATTCGCACGTCTCCGCATCCGGGTCACAGGCCGCATCATAGTAAGTGCGCTCGATGGAGAAGCCGCGGTTGAGGGGGCCAACCTGATTGGCGTCAATGGCGCTGTTCAGGTGCATGGTGTAATACAGTGTGCCATCCCCCGCACCGCGCTGGTATTCCACATAATTGATGTCGTCCAGCAGCAGCCCGGTTAAGGGAATGGAGACGTCCCTGCTGTCGGCTACATTTTCCGGGCCAAAACGACCGTCCGCCACCCCCTGCAAATTTGCCAACACCGCATACTCATAATCCGCATCCAGTTCGCCCGACACCGCCAACCATTCCGTCAGCCCCATGATGCTCCAGGCCGTCTGGTATGCGCCGGGCCAGATAATGGCCGTGCGCGCATTCATCAGCCAGCGCACAGCCGGGGGGAGGTTCGGATTCTTGCTGTTAATTCGGGAGAGGGCGTTGATGACCACGGCCGTTTCATAAATGTCATTACTCAAACTGGCGTAAGTGGCATCGGGAATCTCCCAATGCGCCCCCGTGGCGCTGACCACCACACTGTTATTCAGATCGGAAAGCAGCGCCTTTAGATTATTACCGTCCGTGCCATTCAGTTCATAAACCAACGCCAGCATCGCTTTCGACGAAGGCAGCAGCAGTTCCCGATGTTCCTCCAGCAGCACATCCGCCTGCCGCGTCACATCCTTGCCCGCTTCCGCCAACACATACAACAGATACGCCTGGTCATTCACCTCGTCAGGCTGGGTGAGTGACCGGGGCGGCTGCAACTGCTGTTCCAGATAGCCCACGGCCCCGCCCAACAACGCCCGATCCACCTGATAGCCAGCCTGCTCCGCCTTGAGCAGCCCCAGCAAGGCATACGCCGAAATCCAGGGCGTACTCTCGGCCGTGGTACACCAGCCCCAGCCGCCATCAGAATGCTGCAATTCGTCCAGGCGGGCAATGCTGGAATTGATCAGAATATCCAGTTCCGGCTGGAGGGATTGTTCGATGTCGGTCAGGTCTAATCGCTTGACCAGATTGGCTACGGCCGTATTCGGCAGCAGTTGATACGCTACAGATGAAGCGCAGCTTTGCGAAATCTCCAGGTAATTTACCACTTCCAGACCATCCAAAACGGCCGCACCCAGCGACGCGCTAAGGGTAATTTCCACTGCCCCCTGCTCCGGATCAACGCCCGTCGGCAGGAGGATGGCCTCCACGCGACGGCCGTCCCCATCCAGTTCGCCCGACGTGCCCACCACATCCTGCGCCGTAAAGTTAACCACTGGAATCAGGTTGTCGTCCCCTACGCCAAAGGACGGCTTCGTGGCATCGCTGAACCCGCCGCCATTCACGCGGAAGGTCAGGTCAGCAAAATCCACGTTGTCCACCGAGACCTGCCAGCGCACGACAGCCTTGTCACCCGCCGCCACCGTCACCGTTTGTTCTGCCGGACTGCTCAACGTCAATCCATCAGCCCGCAAAGAAACGGTGGCCTCAATCTCTTCCGCCGTGTTATTATGGATGACTGTGCCGATGCTGGCCTCATCCCCCACCGTAAAAAAGCAGGGGGTGATGGGGCGCAGCAGGAGAGGCAGCGTCGTCGTTATGTCTACTTCAGATTGGCCGACGAGGGTGTCGGCCGTCACGCCCTTGCTGCTCAAGCGCCACGTCGTCAGCGTATCCGGCAGGGGGATTTCGATGACCGCCCGGCCCTCTCCGTCTGTGGTGATGTGCGGCTGCCAGAAGGCGGCATCGGGGAAGTCGTGGCGCACGCCTTCATCATCCTCCGGCGCGATAGCCGGCGCGGCTTCGTTGGCAAAATCGCCACCGCCGCCGCCTCGTCCCAATATTTCTTCGGGAATTTCCACCGCCAATCCTTCACCGGAAATAAACAAACCAGCGCCCAACTGGCTGCGATACGGCTGGCGGCTGTAAAACGCCTCCACAATGGGCGCGGCGTTGTCATCTTTCAGGGTCAATACAGCCAAATCCACCAGCGCCAGAGACAAATCGGCGTTAGCCACAGGATTACCGGCGTAATCGGTGACGCGAATGTCGTAGACGGCCGTATCTCCCGGCGACTGCAACTCATCCCGTGGCGTCAACTGCACATTCAAGGCCAACTGCTCCGGCGACACCACCAATTCCGCAATCCCCAGGCGAATGTCGGCATACGGGTTCTCTGCGTCATCAGGATTGACCCCGCGCACGGCCGTCACCGACACAAACACATTGGGAGCAAAATCGGCCGTAACGGGAATTTCCAGCACCTCGCTGTTGCTGTTCAGGGTGATGACCCGCTGCTCGATCAACGTGCCCCGCTCAATCGTCAGCCACGCCCGCACCGTCTCAGTAAAGGGAGATTGCACCAGGATGCGGGCCGTCTCGCCCACGCTGTATTCCGGCTTATCCGGCGTCAAATCCATCGTCTTTTGCGCCGGATCGCTCTGCCAGGCAATGGGGTTGGCGCTGTCCGTCACGTACAGTTCCGTACTGCTGAGATGGGTACGGCCGTTGCCATCCTGCGCCGCAGCCACGGCCAGATACGAGCCGCCCTCTTCGGGCGTAAAGCTGGCCTGCGCTTCACCATCATCGTCAGTCTTCACCCGCACCTGGGCCACTTCCGTATCTTCCGTTTCCCAGGCGGTGTAATACGACCCGCCGTCATTGGTGCGCACCGGCAGCCATTCCCGCCGGTAAAAAGTCACTTCCACCGTCTGGTTGGGGATGGGATTCCCCTCCCAATCTATGGTGATCAGGTCAACGGCCGTTTCCGTCCCCACTGCGTTAATGTAATCCTGGGGCTTCACCCCTACAATCACCTCCGCTGCATGGAAAATGATCTGGGTACGGTTGGTAATAGGAAAGCCAGACACGTCCTGCACAGTCGCCTCTATGGTGACAAGACGGCTGCCATCCGCCACATCTGCCAGCAAATCGGCCGTCAGAGGGATGGTGAGACGGCCGTTCTCATCCGTCACGCCGCTGTCACTGAGCAGGAAATTGGAACCAAACCCGCCAAACGGGCCAACATCCCGGTAATCAAACTGGGCGTTGTCGCCAAAGCTGTAGTAAAGGCCGGGGATAAAGAAAGAATAGGGTTCTTCCATAATCGTCCAGTCCACCGGCAAGTTAGCCGCCGAACCGCCAAAGAAGTAAGTGGCTTCCAGCAGCACATCCACCGCCTCGCCACGTAACGCTGCCTCTTTTTCCGGCGTCAGTGTCACCTGAAATTCGGGGCGGCGGTATTCAGCCACGGTCACTCCGATACGGCCGTTCACGTCCTCATCCTGAATATAAAGATCATAGCCGCCAGTAGGCGCATCTTCCGGCAGCACATAGTCACCGTTAAACGTGCCATCCGCATCCGTCTCCACGGGAATGGTCACGTCCACGCTCTGCCCACCAGAAAAGTTGTTGTAAACCAGTTTGAGTTCCAGGGAACGGGGCGCGGGGATGGTGTAACGGCCGTAATCCGTCTCCCGCACAATCCCCTTGTAATAAATCGTATCGCCGGGGCGGTAAATGGGGCGATCTGTGTAAATGTAAGCAAACAAGTCCGCCTCATCCGAGGTCGTGGAGCGCAAATCAAACGTCCAGCCGCCAATGTTCTGGTTCCAACGACTGTTCCCCACGCCAAAACCAGCCTGCCCCGGCGCGCCGTTGATGACCGTCACCCCTTCCAGATATTCGTTGGGCGGCTGATAGGGGAATGTAGCAAAACCGTTGGCATCGGATACGGCCGTGCCCGCTTCCACCCCCTGCGCGTCAAACAAC
>JAJRTP010000529.1 GCA_024278255.1 Chloroflexota bacterium
ACTATTGCCACCCTGCTTTTGGGCGCAGGCAACGTGCCGCTTTTGCGGCTGGCAGAAAATCCGATGAAAGCCCTGTTGAGTGATTCGCCGCTATGGACAATCCTGTTTCTAGTCATGGCTGGCGCGGGTATCGTCGTCCAAATTCGTATGAATCGCAACATAGAAATTGAAGCGTACAATCGTTGGGCAGATGCGTAAATGTAATATTGGACACTGGCATTTTTCGGATTTTTCAGTGTAGGGCGATTTAGCAAATCGCCCTACATACCAGAAAAGGTTTTAGAATCCGCCAGACTTCAGTATAGTACAATCCTACCGCAAAGGAGTTCTATATGGCCTCGGCACAAGCAAAACGTCTAATCCCCAAACGCCCTCTTAAGTCATTTTTCCCTATTCTAACCTGGCTGCCAGCCTACCAAAAAACATGGCTGCGCGGGGACGTCATTGCCGCCCTGACCCTGTGGGCGCTGCTGGTGCCGGAAGCAATGGCCTACGCCGGAATTGCCGGGATGCCGCCGGAAACGGGCCTGTACGCGGCTCCGCTGGCCATGGTCGCTTACGCCATCTTCGGCACAGCCCGCCATCTCAACGTGGGGCCAAGTTCGGCCGTAGCCGCCCTGTCTTTTAGCGTGGTTATCGGTCTGGCAGCAACCGGCAGCCCAGAATTCATTACGCTGTCCATCGCCCTGGCCTTTGTCGTCGGCCTCATGCTAATTATAGGCGGCTTGCTGCGATTTGGCGTATTGGCCGATTTCCTCTCCCGCCCGGTGTTGGACGGTTTTGTCGTCGGCGTTGCCGTTTCTATTGCCGTGGGTCAGTTAGATAAGTTATTGGGATTTCAACCAGAGGGATATGATTTCGTGCCGGATACACTTAAGTTCATCGGCCACATCGGGCAAACCCACATACCAACGCTTGTCGTCGGCACAGCCAGCCTGGTCCTGCTGTTTGCCATCCATAAGTATACCCCCAAGCTGCCTGGAGCGTTGATTGTGTTATTTCTATCCATTGCCCTTTCCAGCATTTTTAATTTTGAAGGGGTCGGTATCCATATTGTGGGGCAAATTCCGGCCGGGCTGCCCGACTTTGGCGTGGCCATAGGCCTGAAAGATTTGCTGAAGGTAGCCCCTGGAGCGGCAGGCGTAGCCCTGGTTGCCTTTGCCGAATCAGTGGCAATTGCCCGTTCTTACGGCACAAAACACGGCTATGAAGTGGACGCCAATCAGGAACTCGTGGCTATAGGCGCAGCCAACATCGGCTCTGGCTTCAGTGGTGCATTTGTGGTGGATGGCAGCATGTCCCGCACCGCCGCGGCTGAGGGCAGCGGGGCAAATTCCCAAATGGTCTCGCTTATTGCTGCTGTAGCTGTCTTGATCACAGCCGCCGCCCTGACCCCCCTTTTCTTCAATCTGCCGGAAGCAACATTGGGCGCTATTGTCATTCACGCTGTATATAAAAATATTAGTCTCACAAAAATTACGCAATACCGTTCCATTACCAGGCTGGATTATGTGACGGCTATTGTGGCCGCAGTGGGTGTGTTGGCCTTTGGGCTGCTGGAAGGGCTGATCATGGCCGCGCTGCTGGGACTGGTCGTGCTGTTGTATGGCACAAAGCAGCGCAACACTCTCGTTTTGGCGCGGGTTCCAGGGACCGATTTTTACCGCGGCATGGAAAACAATGCCCAAGGGGAAACGTTCCCCGGCTTGCTCATCCTGCGCTTTGACGGCAGCTTGTTCTTTGCTAATGTGCATGATTTTATTACGGCCGTGCGCAAAACTATTGCTGCTACAGACCCACCGCCCAAAGTTGTATTGATTGACAGCGAATCTATCAACGGGATTGACGCAACGGCCGTTATCGCCCTTAAAGAATTTCAGAAACAATTAGCCGAATCCGGCATTCAAATACGTCTCGCCTACGTAAAAAAGAATGTGATGGACGTGATGGAACGAGGCAGCCTGACAGAATCTGCGCCGCCGGAACATTTCTATCCTTACGTGCAGGCTGGTGTAGACGCATTTCTGGCCGAGCAGGAGAGTACAACAGATGGAGAAAGGAACGGATAATTTGTTTCTTTTTCACCTGCGGCGGTTATCTGATTTTCAAATAAGCTGTTCCCCGTAGTATAATTCTGCCAGTACAAATTTCACTCATACACAGGTGAGTCTACTGAAAAAACTAACCGCAGAGGTGCGGAGGGCGCAAAGAATTTAGAGTCTCCCAGAGAAAAATCTCTGCGTTCTCTGCGCCTCTGCGGTGAAATCAATCTTTTTTCAGTAAAGCCACAGGTAAATCTATGCGGATTTTTATTACCGGCGGGAAGGGGCAGTTGGGCACGGCGCTGCAAAAGACGTTGGCGGCGCACAAACTCACGGCCGTAGACCTGCCAGAACTGGACATCACAGACAAGGAGGCGTTGTTTACGGCCGTCTCCGACTTCAACCCGGACATCATCATCAACTGCGCCGCCTATACCAATGTTGACGGCTGTGCCAAAGACCCGGCGCTGGCTTACAAAGTCAACGCCCTCGGCGCGCAAAATCAGGCATTGGCCGCCCTGGAATTTGGCGCAGAACTGCTGCACGTCAGCACCAACGAGGTGTTTGCCGGCAACCGACCGGACGGCTATGAGGAATGGATGACGCTGAACCCGGTGAATGCTTACGGCCGTTCCAAAGCCGCCGCCGAATTTTTAGTAAGAAGTATCCTCAACCGGCACACCATCGTGCGCACCGCCTGGCTGTACGCTCCCGGCGGGCGCAACTTTATCCACGCCATTCTGGACCGCGCCCGCACTGCCGGCCAACTGCGCGTCGTCACCGACGAAGTGGGCAACCCCACCTACGTCAACGATCTGGCGGACGCCATCG
>JAJRTP010000530.1 GCA_024278255.1 Chloroflexota bacterium
GTCTCCCAGGAAACAGGCATGGCGCTGGCCGAAGCCTTCATGTACCGGCACCATCCCCAAACAAAAATGATAGGCGAGATGGTGCGTAACGGCCGTATCGGGCAAATCAGCCTCGTCCGGGCTACCTTCAACTTCATGCTGACCAATCCCGACAATGTGCGCCTGGTACCGGAATACGGCGGCGGCTGTTTGTGGGACGTGGGCGTTTATCCCGTCAGTTTTGCCCAGTACATCATGAGCGGCCCGCCGCAATGGGTATTTAGCACGCAGCGGTTGGGGGAAACAGGCGTGGATGTGTTTTTTACGGCGCAGATGGGGTATGGGAACGGCCGTATCGCCCAAATCAGTGCCTCGTTCAGCAGCCCTTTTTACATGATGGCGGAGATTTTAGGCACGGAGGGATCGTTGTCGGTGACACGGCCGTTCATCAAACAAGACGAAGGCCGGGTTATCTACACCCCCGCTGACGGCGCACCCGAAGAAATAACCATCCCCGACGAATACCTCTACCTGGGTGAAGTGGAAGACATGCACGACGCGATTCTTAACGGCCGTTCCAACTACCTCACCCTCGCCGAAAGCCGCAGCCACGTCAAAACCGTCCTGGCCCTGTATGAATCGGCCCGAACAGAACATACAATTCATTTGACATAAAGCATCATTTCGGTTGCTGCCCCATTTTGAGTATGCTACAATTGTGAAAACTTACACGAATCAACATCCAAAACACAGAAATCACTGCGCACACCACACAAAAAAGGACAGCCCATCGTGATAGAAGAAATTCCGGACATCGTCATCAGTCGTTTGCCTATCTACCTGCGTGAACTCACCCGCCTCGCCGAAGAAGAAGGGAAACTCACCACCTCCTCCCACGAACTAGGCAAACACCTGGGCATCAGTTCCGCGCAAATCCGTAAAGATCTCTCCCACTTTGGCGAATTTGGCAAACAAGGTACCGGTTACCACATCAACTATCTCGTCCAGCAACTGCGCCAAATTCTCCACCTGACCCGCGAATGGAACGTCGCCGTCATTGGCGCCGGTTATCTGGGCCACGCCCTCACCCATTACAAAGCCTTTCTGGACCAAGGCTTCCACATTACCGCCATCTTCGACAACGACCCGGCCAAAATTGGTGAACAACTGGATGACATCGTGGTTCAGGATATGGCCGACCTGGAAAAAACCATCACTGAACTGAACATCAAAATGGCTATCCTGGTCGTACCGGCCAACGTTGCCCAGGAAATTACCGACCGGCTGGTTGACGCCGGTGTACGCGCCATTTTGAGCTACGCCCCCATCTACCTCAAAGTCCCCCCGGATATACAAGTCAGCTACAGCGACCCCGTCGTACAAATGCAGCGCATGACCTACTATCTGGCGTAATTAGTCTGGTAGTCGGGGTTTTGTAAGGCGATTTTGCAAATCGCCCAAAGAACAATTTACAAAATCATTCAACAAGCGCATTGAACCATCTATAACGTAAAAAGCCTTGCATATTTTGCAAGGCTTTTCTTTTTCAGATTCAGTTGGACTGTCTACAAATCGGGAATACTGCGCTGCAAGATGGGTAATTCCGCCAAAGCCCGGCCAGCGCCGATAGCCGTACAGGCGATGGGATTATCGGCTACGTAAGCCGGCACGCCTGTTTCCCGCGTCAATAAGGTATCAACTTCCCGCAGGAGTGCGCCGCCGCCTGTCAAAGCCATCCCCCGGTCAATAATATCAGAGGACAACTCCGGCGGGGTGCGGGCCAACACGGCCCGAATCACGTTGATGATGGCGCTCATCGGCTCGGCCGTCGCCTCCACAACCTCGCTGGTATCCACTGTAATCGTTTTGGGCAGCCCGGCTACCTGATCCCGACCCTGTACCTGCATACTCATCGGGTCGTCCAGTTCCATCGCTGCGCCAATTTTGATTTTAATCGCTTCGGCCGTCGGCTCGCCAATGACCAGATTGTATTTTTTGCGGATGTAGCTGATGATGGCTTCATCCAGGTGGACACCGCCCACCCGCACCGATTCGGCGCAGACGATACCATTCATGGAAACAACGGCCGCTTCCGTAGATCCCCCACCCAAATCCACCACCATATTGCCCGTTGGCGTGCCAATGGGCAGCCCCGCGCCAATAGCCGCAGACAATGGCTCCGGTATCAGATGCACTTCCCGCGCTCCCGCTGCCAGCGCCGCTTCCCGCACTGCCCGGCGTTCCACACTGGTTACGCCATACGGCACGGTAATCATCAAAATCGGTTTGCGCAAACTAAAACGTCCGGCAACTTTACCGATGAAGTATTCCAGCATCCCCTGGGTAACGAAGTAATCGGCAATCACGCCATCGCGCAACGGCCGCATCACCTCAATCTCTTCGGGGGTACGGCCGTACATCTCCTTAGCCGCCCGCCCCACTTCCACAATGGTCGTCTTATCCTCATCCTCACGCACAGCCACCATAGCCGGTTCCTGCAAAACCACGCCGCGGCCCTGCTCGTACACCAGGATATTGACCGTACCCAGGTCAATAGCAATGTGGGGCGTAAAAATAGCCACCGTTAACTATTGTCCTCATCTTGAGGCTGGCCCGGTACGGCCGCCATCGTGCGGCGACGGCGACCCGCCCGTTTCCGGCCCACATCCAGGCGAATTTGCGCCCGCATCAACGAAGCCTGAATCTGGGCGTACTGGTCCGGGTCTTCCTTCACCCCTTCGCTCATCGCTTTTTCTGCAATTTCCCGCGCTCGTTCCGCCCGTTCAATATCAATTTCTTCGGCCTGCTCCGCCGAATCGGCCAGCACCGTCACGTGATCCGGCTGCACTTCGGCATAGCCGCCGCCGATGGCGAAATACAGTTCTTCGCCATTGGCATCCTTCACCATCACCTCGCCAAAACCGAGTGTGGTCAGCAAGGCGGAATGATTGGGCAGGATACCCATACGGCCGTCCGTCCCCGGCAAACTCACCGACTGCACCTCACCGTTAAAAACGGTGCGTTCCTGCGTTACGATATTACAACTAAAAGCCATAACTCATCCTAAAAAACGTATTGCGTATTACGCACTGCGTAACCACTACTACGCCACACGTAATACGCAATACGTAATACGTAATACGCCATATTTTTACGCCATTTCGCGCATTTCTTTCGCTTTCGCCACAGCATCCTCAATCGTGCCCACCATGTAGAAGGCCTGTTCCGGCAAATCATCGTAATCGCCGTCCAGAATACCCCGGAAACCGCGCACCGTTTCCCGCACCGGCACATACACACCTTGCAGGCCGTGGAACTTCTCCGCCACAAACATCGGCTGGCCCAGGAAACGCTCAATCTTGCGCGCCCGCGCCACCAGCAGCTTTTGGTCCTCACTCAACTCATCAATACCCAGAATAGCGATAATGTCCTGCAAATCCTTGTATGTCTGCAAAACCTGCTTCACTTCACGCGCCGTATTGTAATGTTCCTCGCCGACAACATCCGGCTGCAGAGCGCGGCTGGATGATGACAACGGGTCTACTGCCGGGAAGATACCTTTGGCAAACACACTGCGTTCCAACGTCAGACTGGCATCCAGATGAGCAAAGGTAGCCACAGGCGCCGGGTCAGAATAATCATCGGCCGGTACATAAATGGCCTGCATAGAAGTGATGGAACCACGTTTTGTCGAAGTAATCCGCTCTTGAAGCGCCCCCATTTCTGCAGCCAATGTCGGCTGGTAACCCACAGCGCTGGGCATACGCCCCAGCAAAGCGGACATCTCGGAACCGGCCAGCACATAACGGAAAATATTGTCAATGAAGAGCAGCACATCAAGCCCTTGATCACGGAAATATTCAGCCATGGCCAGGCCGGTCAGAGCCACACGCAAACGCACACCAGGCGTTTCGTTCATCTGCCCAAAGACCATCGCCACCGAATCTTCCACCCCATATTCGCGCAGTTCATAGTACAGGTCTGTACCTTCACGGGTACGTTCCCCGACACCGGCAAACACAGACACCCCGGAATGTTCGCGGGCTACAGAACGAATCAATTCAGCAATGGTAACTGTTTTGCCCACACCGGCGCCGCCATAAATTCCTGTCTTACCGCCGCGAATAAAAGGAGCAATCAGGTCAATGACTTTCATGCCGGTTTCAAATGTTTCTACGGCCGTACTCTGATCCTGAAAATCAGGCGCATCCCGGTGAATGGGATAATAAGTGTCAGATTTTGGCGTTTCACCACCATCAATCGCATTGCCAGTAATGTCAAAAACCCGGCCCAATGTGACCGGCCCAACCGGCACCATAATGGGGCTGCCGGTAGTTTCCACAGCCACCCCGCGCGGCAAACCGTCCGTGGAACCCATAGCCACAGTTCGTACCATCACGTCACTTAAATGCTGCTGTACTTCCAACACGAGGGTACCATTGGGGCCGTCTACTTCCACCGCCTCATAAATTTCCGGTAAATCACCCGCTGTAAACTCTACATCAACCACCACACCGCGAATAGCGGATACTTTGCCAGTAGCCATACAATCCTCCAATTAATCCTGAGCCAACGCTGCTGCGCCACCCACAATATCTAAAATTTCGCTAGTAATACTCGCCTGACGCGCCTTGTTGCGTTCTAACGTCAATATTTCAATCAATTCCCCCGCGTTATCCGTCGCATTACTCATCGCCACATAACGGGCGCTGTGTTCACTGGCCTGCGCTTCCAGCACAGACTGGAACACCTGCAAATCAGTAAACCGGGGCACCACCACGTCCAGCAAATCAGCCGGGTCCGGTTCATAACTATAAACCCGGTCCGACACACCAGACAAATCAATATGGGCAATATACTCCGATACCGCCATATCTCCATAATCTAATGGCTTCAGGGGCAGCAGTTGTTTCACCACAGGTTTCCGGGCGATCAGGTTAATAAAATCAGTATAAGCAATAAACACCTGATCCACCTTGCCACTGAGAAAATCATCCGTCACCAGTTGTGAAACCGGCGTCACATCTAAAATGGATGGCGCATCCGGTATATCATCAAAAGAAGCAACCACATCATAGCCGCGCCGGATCATTAAATCACGCCCTTTACGGCCGACTGCAATAATCTGCGTCGGTTTATCCAGAGCCTTCAGAAATTTTTCTGTGTAGCCGACAATGTTGCTGTTGTACGCTCCAGCCAGACCGCGATCCCCGGTAATCAAAATCAAGGCCACATTGTCAATCGAGCTGCGGGTGGTCAGCAAAGGATGACCGGTAGAACCCACGCCCGGTTGAGACGCCAGATTATTCAAAATCTCAAACGCCTTCCCCGCATAATCACGGGTTGCTTCTACCTGGCGCTGGGAGCGGTTTGCTTTAGAGGCAGAAACGGCCGCCAAAGCATTCGTCACCTGGGCAATGTTCTTGATACTGCCAATTCGTTTCTTTAATTCGCGTTCGGTAGCCAATTTTTACTCCGACTTTTCAGTTTTCAGTGTTCAGTAGATGTTCGACTGAATACTAGAGTTATTTCAGAATAAGAGGGAAAGACAGATTACCCCTTTCCCCATTTTTGAACCTTAATAAACATAGCGACTCCTTTTTGCAAAGTTGACTAAACCGGCAACGGCAACAACCCGTTCAGTATGCAACTTGCGA
>JAJRTP010000531.1 GCA_024278255.1 Chloroflexota bacterium
GGAACATTCTGAAAATTGCCAGCCAGCTCTACCTCGGTCAAAGGCTGCGGGCTGCCCAGAGCGCCGTCACTGCCGGCCGTGAACGGCTGGGCCAAAAGGGTGTAGCGGCCCGGCGGCGTTCCCGGCGGCAGGGGAAGGCGGTAACTTTGCCGCACCAGCCCCTTCCCTTCCGGCCAGCCGTTGCTGAGGGGGAGTTCTTGCTGCGCCCACCAGGTACGGCCGTCGGCCCCTTGCAGGGTAAAGCGCAGGGCAATATTTTCAGCAGGGACGGGTTGATTTTCCCAAAACAGATCGAACCAGAGGGCCGGTTGGGTGACGGGCTGGGCGAAGTTGAGCGTGATGCCTGTAAGCGGGGGCAGATTGGACCAGGTGATGTTTAGGGGACGGCCGTTTTCCGGCAAATTCTCCACGATCTTCGGCCCAGTTACATATGTCTGCGTCCGCACAATGGAGGTGGCCGAGGAAAAAGTGTATTCGCCCACGCGCGTTAAATGCTCATCCAGCCAGCTTTCTACCACTCCCTCTTCGTCCCGTTTGTCGGCCGGCGGTTCCGTGACGAACCAGATGCGATCATACGTTTGCGCCAGTTCTTCCAGTTGGGGGATGGAGACATCCTTGGCTGAGTAAGGGTAGACGGGCGAAGCTGTCAGTGCAACGTCGTTACGAGTTTGGTAATGTTGGTGCAGGGGCAGGAGGATGGCGTTATTGTAGACAATAATGTCATTCTCTCCAGCATTCGCTTCGATAAACCGGATCATGGCCCGGTAATCGTCTTTAATAAACTGGTCCCGCGCGAAGTAGTTGTTGAGGGAGATGATGGGGCCGCCAATAGCTACCAGCAGTCCCACAATAAAAACCGTACTCCAGATTGCCTTTGACAAGGTGACGCGGCGGGTAACTTTCAATTGCCTGGGTGATAAGGTGAAGGCATGGCGACCAGACCAAATGAGACCCCAGGCTGTCAGGAGGAGGTAGGCAGGGCTGCCGATCATGATATGGCGCACGCCTTGGTACATCGGCTTTATAAACGAACCGGCCATCAGCCCAAAGACGACAGCCAGCAGATACACCAACAGAAAGAGGCGGCGCAGGTTGGGTTTGGCAGCGTATAATCCCAGCAACGCCAACCCCAATCCTGCCAGTGTAATTAGGGTGATGGGCAGCGATAGATAATCTACACTGCGGCCCAGGGCAAAGAAACGGTACACGTCTTGCAGCATGATGTGCGGCTGGACGTAGTAAAAGTTGGCTTCGTACCCTTTGAAAAAGCGGGGTACGGTAAAGGGGATGAGGGGGATGGCGAGCAGGATGGCGGCTACGGCCGTGCCCACCAATAGCTTCTTATACCCTTTTCGCCATAACAGCCACAGCCAAAAAAGACCTTGCCCGGCAATCAAGAAGAATGTGCTGTAATGAGTATACAGGGCCAGGCTGGCTAACAGGACGTAAAGAACCAAATATTGTGGGATGGTAAGAGAACTAAGATTAGAGAACCCTTCCTGGGCTTGTTCTTCAATCTCTACCTGCATTGCTCGCCATAACAGGTATGTGGCCCCCATCGTTAGCAGTACCAGCAGCGTATATTGCCGCGCTTCATTCGCGTACCAGATTTGTAAAGGATTGATGGTCATGAGCAGCGAGAAAAGCAGTCCTAAACGCCGCCGGTAAAGCCGCCGTCCCAGTTGGTACGCTAGAGGGATAGTCAGAATCCCTAGCAGTAAAGAAGGATAGCGAAATGCAAAATCAGTTTCGCCAAAAAACTGGCGGCTAAAATGAACCAGGAGGTAGAAAAGAGGTGGGTGTGTATCTTTCGTCACGCCATCCTGAATAATAATGCGGTTGCTGAGGATTTCGCTGACGGAATAACCTGACCGCAGCGGCGTCAGACCCTCATCTGTCCAGAAACTGAATGCTTCGGAATTGATTAGACGCAGGCTAAAGCCCAACATGATAATGAGCAGCAGGACGCTCAGAAATAGTAGATACCGGGTATTGCGCCACTGACCTCCAGCACGCATTAAAAATTTCTCTCCCATAGAATGCCAAGTTTACCCGTACTCAAACCCCTATGCACATTGACGCGGGCATTTGCTTGTGATAAATTCCACAAACGTTAACCTTTGATGAACTGCACCTTGTGAATTGTTGGACAAATGAAGTCAGGTGGGGTATATTTTCCCCGCTTTTCAGCTTTGGCTGGCCGGTGTTATGCGCTGTTTTACGGCCGTGACATTTCCCCGTTGTATCAGATGCAAAAACGGGTATTGCAACAAAAGAAAAACAATTTACAAACAAGAAAAATTGAACCATGCCCACAAAACCTGCAAATTTACTTTGTGGCGCGTGAGAAAAACTCCGAGGAGGTTGGTGGATGGCATCTCTTGCCCCAGATTTTAATAATATTACCGAATCACTTCTGCAACAGATCGAGGAATTTGATTATAAGGCAGAAGCGCGCAGTGTTGGTACAGTGGAAGCCGTTTATGACGGCATCGCCCTGGTTAGCGGCCTGGAAGATGTGAAGGCCAACGAATTAGTCCAGTTTAGCAATGGTGTTACCGGCCTGGCGCTTGACTTGCGGGCGGATTTGGTGGGTGTCACCATCATGGGTGACTATTCCGGTATTGAGTCCGGTGACGAAGTACGTGGTACTGGCCTTATCTCTTCCGTACCGGTTGGCGATGCTCTCATTGGCCGGGTTGTAGACCCTCTGGGCATTCCTGTGGACGGAAAAGGTCCGATTGCTGCCGTGGATCAGCGGCCTATTCAGCGTACCGCTCCCGGTATCATTGAGCGTAAAGGTGTGGATACGCCGGTACAGACCGGTATCATCGCTATTGACGCCATGTTTCCCATTGGCCGGGGCCAGCGCGAACTGATCATTGGTGACCGGCAAACTGGTAAGACAGCTATTTGCCTGGACACCATCATTAACCAGAAAGGCCAGGACATGATCTGCATTTACGTGGCAATCGGCCAGCGGGTGGGTCAGGTGGCTCAGGTTGTGGATGTCCTGGAAAAATACGGCGCGATGGATTACACCGTTGTTGTTGTAGCCGGCGCTTCTGATCCTGCGCCGCTGCAATATCTGGCGCCTTATTCCGGCACAGCCATCGGTGAATATTTTATGGATCAAGGTCAGGATGCCCTGATTATTTATGATGACCTTTCCAAACACGCCTGGGCTTACCGGCAGATGTCCCTGATTTTACGCCGTCCCCCCGGACGTGAAGCGTATCCGGGTGACATCTTCTCACTGCACAGCACCTTGCTGGAGCGATCTGTGCGTCTGCGGGATGATTTGATCATTGTGGAGAAGGGCACAGAGGTAACGGCTGATTCTCAGGGTGTAGATGGCAAAGTTTACTTCGGCAACCTGGAAGATGAAGAGGTGGAAAAAGCTCTGGAAGCGTTGGGCGATCCCAACGGAGAAAAATATGAAGCTGTCAAGATTCCCGGTACGGGCGGTTCCCTGACAGCGCTGCCCATCATCGAAACATTACTGGGTGACGTGTCTGCCTATATCCCCACTAACGTTATTTCTATTACTGATGGACAGATTTTCCTGGAAACGGACTTGTTCAATGCCGGTCAACGGCCAGCCATCAATACCGGGTTGTCTGTATCCCGTGTCGGCAGTTCGGCCCAAAAGCGGGCTATGAGTAAGGTGTCTGGCGGTTTGAAGGCTGACTTGTCGCAGTATCGGGAATTGGCCGCTTTCGCCCAGTTTGGTTCTGATCTGGATGCTGCTACGCAGCGCCAGTTGAATCGCGGTGAACGTTTGATGGAAATGCTCAAGCAGCCGCAATACAGTCCCTTACGTCTGGATCATCAGGTGATGCTGATTTTTGCTGGTTCACGCGGTTATCTTGATGAGGTGCCGGTCAGCGATATTCATCGTTGGGAAGCTGAATTCATACGCTTTATGGATACGGCGCACCCTGATGTCGGCCAGCCTATTCTGGAAACAGGCGCCTGGAATGAGGGGATTGAAGATCAACTGAAGCAGGCAATTGAAGACTTCAACGCGAGTTGGAGCCAGTAGATAGTGTTCAGTGTTTAGTGTTCAGTGTTCAGTAGATTTGTTTCATAATAAAACATGCTCTAGGATAGAGACATGATATTTCGATATACAAGATTAAAAAAGCACCCAGTAGTTTTCCGTGCAGTCACAGGACTGCGCGTTGGCGAGTTCAA
>JAJRTP010000532.1 GCA_024278255.1 Chloroflexota bacterium
ATCAACCCCTTCGCCGTGGCTAACACTCCACCAGACCAACTCATCAGCCTGGAAAACACCCTGACCGATCCCCAAACCGGCGACATCATCCTGCACATGGCTGCCAACCGGCTGGACAGCGCCGCCCAGATTTTGCACATCACCTGGGTTTATGACCGTTCCCCGGCAGACGGCGGCCCCATCCATCGTACCGTCGCCCAGGCCGCCTACCATTACCGCTACCCCCACCAGATGCAAATGCTCCTGCAAGATGCCGGTTTTTCCCGCCTACAAATGATGGGCGATTACGACCAATCCCCCTTTCAGGAAGATAGCGACCGTTTCCTCATCCTCGCTTCCTTATAGCCCTTTTGACCTACAGACAACCGCATTAGGAATCCGGTACTATCCTCGCAAAGCAGAAGCATTTGTATGAGGAGGTTTGTCCATGAGAAAGGTTTGGTTAATGCTTGGTTTGCTTGTTTTGGTGATGGGATTGGCGGCCGGCCGGGAAACGGCCGCCGTGACGGAAACAGTTGCTGCACCAGTTCTGAAGTGGCAGAACAAGGGTTGTTATAGCTCCTGGTGCGAAACGGGCTGGTATTCCTCCCCGGCTGTCGCCGATTTGGATGGGGACGGCGCGCCGGAAGTCATCGCCTCACCCTACACCCTGTTTGTTCTCAACGGCGAAGATGGCAGCGAGCAGTGGAGTGTAGACCCGCCCGGCGGCCGTACCTGGCCCGGCGTCATCGTGGCCGATTTGGACGACGATGGGGATGACGAGATTGTGGTGGCCCAGGGCGGCGGTTACGTGACGGCGTACAATCATACCGGCGGGCAGCTTTGGTCGCGGCGGCTGGCCGAGCGGGAGATGCGCGGCGTCTCGGCGTATGATCTGGACAATGATGGCTCGCTGGAATTGATCGTCACCGGGGCAGTGGTGAGCGAAACGAACGTGTGGGTGTTGGAACATGACGGTTCCACCCGCGCCGGTTGGCCGCAGATGACGGATGGCAGCGGTTACGCCTGGGGCGTTTTTAACGACAATGCAGCCGTGGGCGATATGGACGGGGACGGCGCGGGCGAAATCGTCGTGCCTTCCGACGTGCATTACATCAACGCCTACGAAGCCAACGCCGCTCAAATACCGGCCAATGCCATCTACGGCGGCGACGGCTGGGGCAAAGTAGGCATCTGGGAAAGCCTGGATACGGAAATTCGCGGCTGGGGCCGGTGTGATGGCGTCCGCGCCGAGAGTTACCGCACCAATTTCGCCGACGGCCCGGCAGTTATTGCTGATGTGAATGGGGATGGCGTGGTGGAAGTGGTGGTGACGGGCAACACGATTGATTGTGACACCGGCTACCCGCCCAGCAAATATACCGGCGTCTTCATCTTTAACGCCGACCGCAGCCGCTTCAAATCCGGCGGTTACAACTGGGAAACGCTGCCGGTGGATACGGGTGCGCCGTTGAGCGAGAGTTACAACGTGATCGAGAGCGCTATGCCCAACCCGGTCACGGCCGATTTAGACGGGGACGGAGAGATGGAGATACTGTTTGCTTCGTATGACGGCCGTCTCCACGCTTACTGGCTGGACAAAACAGAACACGGCAACTGGCCTTACAACGTCAACGCCACCGGCCCCGGCATCCGCTTCGCCTCCGAACCGGTTGTGGCTGATCTGGACAATGACGGCCGGGCGGAAGTCATCTTTACCTCCTGGCCGCAAAAGGGGAACAATTACGTGGGTAAGCTGCACATCCTCGATTACCTGGGCAATGTGTTGCACGAAATCAGCCTACCCGCTCCGTTTGGCAGCCCGGATTGGAACGGAGCGATGGCCGCGCCGACGATTGCCAACATTGACGCCGACGCCGATCTGGAACTGGTGATTAACACGGCGCACTCCGGCATTGTGGCTTACGATTTGCCGGGCACAGCTTCTGCCCGCATCCTGTGGGGGACAGGGCGGGGCAATTACCAGCGCAGTGGCTCCTTCCTGGTGGGCAATCTGGACGCTTCCCTGATGAGCGGTCAGCCGGTCACGCCGGGGCCGGGGGACACGGTGCGTTTCACCATCCGCCTGCAAAACCCCGGCCCGGCGCTGGATGGCGTCTCGCTGACCAACAATTTACCGGGCAATGTGGCCTGGGCCAACAGCCTGACTGCTTCTTCCGGGACGGCCAATTATGCGGCCGGCGTTGTTACCTGGTCGGGGACAGTTCCGGGGGGCACGGCCGTAACCATCAGCTACGACGTGACCATCAACGGCGGCATCACCACACCTACCGTCATCACTAATCAGGCCAGTGTGGACGACGGCCTGGGCAATACCGTTTCTTTGGCGGCGCTGGTGATTGTGAACGGCCGTTCCGCCTTCTTGCCCATTGTGTCTCGTTAACCCCAAGTTACAAACCGACTGGGATTGCAAATCCCAGTCTGAGACAGAAAGTACGCTGAAGCGCACTTGAGATGTCGACCAGATACGGTTTTAACGCGCTTCAGCGTGTTTCTCGTCTTAGACGCCGGTTTGCATCCGGCGGTAATGCTGCTGCTGCCGCCGCTGCCGCGAGGATGACTGTCACCTTAACCAGTGGTAAAATTTGTCTCTATGACCTATCCCATTCTTGAATATGATGCGGCGCGTGAAGCCTTTATCGAACCGGCTAAAGTGATACGGCCGTTGGATATGCCGGAACATTGCGTCATCACCTTCTTTCAGGACACGATTAACAAAATTGTGGCCGAACATGACGCGGTAATGCTGGCGGAAAACAGGTGGGAAGACGGGCCGCATCCCTTGTATGAAATTGAATACAAGGGGCGGCGTCTGGCCTTTTTCCATCCCGGCGTGGGGGCGGCGATTGCGGCCGCTATTCTTGAGGACGTTATTGCTCTTGGCGGCCGTAAATTTATGGCTTGTGGCGGCTGCGGCGTTTTGGATGGAGCGGTGGGCTTGGGCGATTTGGTGGTGGTGGATACGGCCGTGCGCGACGAAGGTGTCTCTTACCATTACCTGCCGCCAGGCCGGGAAGTGGTCGCTCAAGAAAAAGCCGTCGCCGTGTTGGAACGAACGCTGCGCGATCAAAGCATCTCCTATCGTCTGGGAAAAACGTGGACAACGGACGCGCCTTACCGGGAAACGCCGGGTAAAATTGCCCGGCGGCTGGATGAGGGTTGCCTGGTCGTGGAAATGGAGGCGGCCGGCCTGATGGCTGTGGCCCAATTCCGAAATGTTATCCTGGGCCAGGTTTTGTATGGCGGTGATGATTTGAGCGGCGCGGAATGGGACAGGCGGGGCTGGAATACGCAGACCAGCGTAAGAGAAAACTTGTTTTGGCTTTGTGCGGATGCTTGTCTGACCTTGTGATTTTGCGCGGTAAGAAACCGCGTCTACGGTGGAAAAACATGGCTTTTAACTGGCTGAATGAATTTCAACATGAAATAGAGAAACCGGATAATTACGCGGAAAAGACGCTGGCGGCGTACCGCTTGGGCATGAAGGCCAAAGGCTCCATCGTCGGCGTGCGAATTGAAATCGATCAGGATGGGTGCGCGGCGTGCCAAGGGATTGATGTTACGGCCGTATACCACCCCGACGACGCCCCCATTCTCCCCCTACCAGACTGTACCAAAGGCAATCATTGCGGCTGTGTCTACCGCCCGGTGATGAAATATGAGGTGAAGTAATTGGGTAACTGGGTAATTACGTAATTACCCAGTTACCCAATTACAATTTCCCATGAAAGTTTTGATCACCGGTATTACCGGATTTGTAGGGAGCAGCCTGGCACGGGCGTTGGCGGCTGAGGGGGCGGAGATTTTTGGCCTGGCTCGTAATATGGCTAATCTCAGCCGTCTGGCCGGGCTGAAAGCGACCGTAATTGAAGCGGATGTGACTGTGCGGGAGAGCCTGGATGGGATTTTCGACTGGGTGGATTACGTGATTCATGCCGCCGGCCGGTTGGGGGAAGCGGGTGTGCCGGAGTCTGATTTTCTGTACTTGCACGTGGACGGCACGAACAATGTCCTAGCCGAAATTGAAAAGCTGGATAATCCGCCGCAGATATTGTATGTGAGCAGTCCCGGCGTACTTGGCCCCATTTCTGGCAGTCCGGCGGATGAAACGGCCGTACTCGCCCCCAGTAACGCCTATGAGCGCAGTAAAGCCTCGGCTGAAATGCTGGTACAGGTTTACGCCAATGCCGGACTGCCGGTGATCATTACCCGGCCCGAATTTATATACGGCCCGCGGGATACGCACGTATTGGGCTTGTTTCAGGCTATTCAGCAGGGGCGTTTTTTTTATATTGATCACGGCCGTCACACCTGCCATCCCACCTACATTGACGATGCGGTGGATGGGATGCTGCGTTGTATGCGAGACGGCCGTACCGGAGAAATTTACCACATCGCCGGCCCGGATTGCGTCACCTTTCAGGAATTGGCGACAACTATAGCGGCTGCTATCGGCGTACCGCCGCCAAGCCGTAGTTTACCTCGTTCACTGGCAATGGCTGGTGCTGCGGGCCTGGAACTGGCGACCAAACCCCTGGGCAAAAAGCCGCCTCTCAGTCGGGATGGCGTCGCCTTTTTTAGCGAGGATCGCTGTTTTAGCTGGCAGAAAGCGCATCAAGAGTTGGACTATACCCCCCAATTTGACTTGAAATCCGGCGTGCAGGAAACTGTGGCCTGGTATAAAAAGGAAGGGTTGTTGTAAGTGTATTCCATCAAATCACTTTACACTCCCGCGTTGGCGGAAGGGGAAGGGGTGGGGACAGCGTATGAATATTTTGCCAAGCGGCTAGTGTTACGGCCGTGGCTCAAACGCCAGCCCCCCATCAAACGAATGCTCGTGGCCGGGCTGCCGGAAAAGTATGGTTCCAGCCTGGATTTTTTGCTGTTGGCGGAGGAGTTGGGGGCAACGGCCGTTGTCGCCGACGACCGCCCTGAAGCCATAGAAAAATTACAAAACTCTTTGTCCACCGCTCAAGCAAAAAATTGGTTGACTGGCTGCCAGCCGGAAACCCGTATTGTGGCTGATATGAGCGCATTGGCTGAAGTTGACCCACCGTTTGATCTGGTTATCTCTTCAGAAGTTTTGCAGCGATTGACTGAATCTGACCGGCAGACATATGTGAAGAGAGTGATGGGATTGGGTACGGCCGTAGCCCTCTTCTGCCCCAACGCCGATAACCCCGCTCATACAAATCTCAGCGGCCTCAGCGGTCTCCATCTGGAAGAACTGCAATCACTTTTCCCTTCCTCCCTTGCTAAATCAGGTTACATAGACATGCCGCCCTTTCCGCCTGGTATTGTCCGTGATGAAGACCAGCGCGCCCAGGCCAGCAGCGGTCGGATGGAGGCGTTTGCCATGTGGGGCTTGGGTTATTATGCGCGGCTGGAAAAAGTCATTCCTACGTCTGTTCGCCGCCGTCAATCGCATATTGTGTATGTGTTGGCAGTGAAGGAACAGATTTAATCGTCAATTGCGCTACGGAACACGGCCGTTTCCCATATCCAGGTTTACCCAAAATCCCCCCTAAGCTATAATCCCCCACCAAACTGGGCTGAAAATTACCAATTACCCAATTATTAAACTCAGCCCAAATCTTACCAACAAGGAAGGAAAAATATGCCTACAGCACTTATCACCGGCGTTACCGGTCAGGATGGCTCCTATCTGGCCGAGTTTTTACTGGAAAAAGGTTACAACGTCATCGGCATGGTACGCCGTACCAGCACCGTCAACTTTCACCGCATCGCCCACATTCAGGATCAGATCACGCTGGTTCCCGGCGATCTGGGCGATCAGGTCTCGCTCATCCACATTCTGGAAGAACATCAACCGGAAGAAGTATACAATCTGGCCGCTCAGTCCTTCGTCCAGACTTCATGGAATCAGCCCGTTTTCACTGGCGATGTGACCGCGTTGGGCGTTACCCGCATTCTGGACGCCATCCGCATCGTCAACCCTAAAATCCGCTATTATCAGGCCAGTTCCAGCGAGATGTTTGGCAAAGTGCAGGAAGTGCCGCAGCGGGAAACAACCCCGTTCTACCCGCGCAGCCCGTATGGCGTAGCCAAGGTGTACGGTCACTGGATCACCATTAATTACCGGGAAAGCTACGATATGCACGCCAATTCCGGCATTTTGTTCAACCATGAATCACCCCGGCGCGGCCTGGAATTTGTCACTCGTAAGATTACCCATCATGTCGCCCAAATAAAATTGGGGCTGACGGACGAACTGCGCCTGGGTAACCTGGATGCCCGCCGGGATTGGGGGTACGCCGGGGATTACGTTCAGGCGATGTGGCTCATGCTGCAACAAGACACCCCGGATGATTACGTCGTGGCGACTGGCGAGACCCATTCGGTAGAAGAATTTCTGATGGCGGCTTTCGGGGGTGTCAATCTGGACTGGCGCGATTATGTGGTACAGGATGAGCGCTTTATGCGCCCCGCCGAGGTGGATTTACTCGTGGGTGATCCCAGCAAGGCCGGCCGTCAACTGGGTTGGGAACCTGACGTTTCCTTTTCAGAATTGGTAGAGATGATGGTGAATGCGGATATAAGGATGCTGGAAACCGGGCAAGTACCGATGTAATTACAGGAGATGACAACATGACAAAACAAATAAAATTTGGCACCGATGGCTGGCGCGGCCGTATTGCTGAAGAGTATACATTTGACAGTGTGCGCCGCGTGGCTCAGGGTTTTGCCACATTTATGCAGCAGCAAGGGCTGGCCGAAAAAGGGGTCATCGTAGGGCATGATATGCGCTTTCAGGCAGAGTATTTTGCGTCCGCAGCTGCTGAAGTGATGGCCGCCAATGGCATCAAAGTGTGGCTGACAGATGGAGCCACACCGACGCCGACGATTTCCTATTCCGTTGTGGCCAGGCAGGCGGGCGGGGCGATTAACATTACCGCCAGCCATAATCCCCCGGTAGATTGTGGTTTCAAAGTGCGCGATCCGGGCGGCGGGGCCATTCCCCCGGCTGATTTGCTAAAGATTGAGGCAGCCATCCCCGATATTGACGCGGTGAAAAGGATGCGTTTGGGCGATGCTATGACCGATGGCCTCATTACTAAATTTGACGCTGCGCCCGATTACATTGCCCAATTGCAGCGGCTGGTAGACCTGGAGCCGCTTAAAGAGGCCGGGTTTAACGTCCTGGTAGATTGCATGTGGGGCAACGGGGCCGGCTGGTTCCCCCGTCTGCTGGGCGGCGGCCGGACGCAAATTACAGAAGTCCACAACGAGCGCAATCCCATCTTCCCCAAAATGTTACGGCCGGAGCCAATTCCGCCTAACGTAGATGATGGCTTGAGCTACGTGACCAAAATCGGGGCGGACATTGCCATCATCAATGACGGCGACGCCGACCGGGTAGGTTTTAGTGATGAGCATGGCAACTTTATGGACCAACTGCGTGTTTACGGCCTGATGGGGTATTACATGCTGGAAGTGCGCGGCGAGCGCGGCCCCATCGTCAAGACAATCTCTACCACTAAAATGCTGAACAAGTTGGGCCAGATTTACGACGTGCCGGTGTATGAGACAGGCGTCGGCTTCAAATATATTGCCCCGAAGATGGTAGAAGTGGCCGCGATGATTGGCGGCGAGGAGAGCGGCGGCTACGCTTTCCGGGGGCATGTGCCGGAGCGGGATGGGATTTTAGCCGGGCTGTATATGCTGGACATGATGGCCCGCACGGGGAAAACGCCGTCGCAGCTTTTGCAAGCGTTGTTTGACCTGGTGGGGCCGCATTATTATGACCGGATTGATACGGCGTTTGACCAGGAGCGCAAGACGGAGATTCAACAAAATGTAGCTAATGCTCACCCGGACTCGATTGCCGGGTTGAAGGTGACGGATATTGTGACGATTGACGGCCGTCAATTCATCATGGAAGACGGCGGCTGGCTGCTCATCCGCTTCAGCGGCACAGAACCAATCATCCGCGTCTACTGCGAAACGACGCACGAGGACAAAGTGGATGATATTCTGGACGCCGGGATGCGGTTGGCGGGATTGCGGGATTAGGTGATTGGGTAACTGGGTAATTACGTAATTACCCAATTACTCAATTAC
>JAJRTP010000533.1 GCA_024278255.1 Chloroflexota bacterium
AAACCTAAACCAAACCCTTCGTTACCCGTTCCGCCTAAAATTGCAATTTTCAATGTCCGCACCTCACGAAGTAGCCGCGGTATCCTTACCGCGTTGAAGTTTGCGCGGTAAGGATACCGCGGCTACCAATCATCCTGTTTTACCAATCGTATTCTGAATACACACTATCCGCCTCATCCTGGGCGGAGATTTCGTTAAAACGCTGCCACACGTCGGCGGCCAATTCCCGGCTGCGGGCTGTGATTTCCGCTTCGTCCAGGGTCAATAACTGCCGATCCTGCATGAGGATTTGCCCGGCGACAATGGTTGTCGTCACCATGCTGCTTTCAAAGCCAAAAATGATGTGCCAGGGCAAATTGCCGGCACTCAAAGGCGTCGTGGCCTGATAATCCACAAAAATTATATCCGCCGCCGCGTCAACTTGCAGGGTGCCGATGGGCAAATCCGGCCAGAACATCCCGGCCAGGGCCGCGTTGTTGTGGATCGCCATTTGTACCACGTCCATGCCATTCATGCGGCCGGGGTCGTGCCGGGCTTGTTTGTGCGTCAGGTAAGCAGTCTTCCATTCGGCCCACATGTTGTTGCTGAAGCCGTCGTTGCCCAGGCAGACGGGGATGCCCAGACGAAGCATCGCTTCCACTTCGGCCGTACCCACAGCGTTGTTCATGTTACTGCGCGGTTGGTGTGTCACCCAGGTTCCCGTATCGCGCAAAATCTCCATCTCTGCGGCGTCAATGTGGATGCCATGTGCCACAATGCTTTTTGGCCCTAAAATACCGGCATCTGCCAATCGGGGCACGACGCGCTTACCGTATTTGTAGAGGGAATCGTACTCATCCACCACATGCTCGGCTGCGTGGATGTGGAAGCCGGTATCCAGGCCCTGAACGGCCGTCATACAATCAGCCAAAGTCTCATCACTAAGGGAAAGGGAGGCGTGCAAGCCAAATGTACCGGACAACAGATCGCTGCCCCGTTCTTCCAGAGAGTGCAGGAAGCGGATGTTTTCCTCGATACCGGCAATGGCCCCGTCACGGCCGTTTCTATCCGTCACCTCATAACACAAAGCCGCCCGCACCCCGGCCTGCTCCACCGCATCGGCAATCTGATCCAGGGAGTTGTTGATGGCCCGGGGGCTGGCATGATGGTCAATCAAGGTCGTCGTGCCGTGCTTGATGGCATCTATCAAACAAACCGAGGCGCTGTAAGCCACGTCCACATCCAGCAACGCCCGATCCAGCCGCCACCAAAGCCGCTGCAAAATGTCGGGGAAATGCTTCATCGACGGGCCGGGAATGCCCATGCCGCGGGCAAATGCGCCGTAAAAATGGGTGTGGGCACAAATGTTGCCGGGCATGACCAACTGGCCTTTGGCGTCCAGTTTGTCCTCCGCCGGGTATTTCTCGCTCAATTCCGTCGTGGAACCCATGTCAGCGATACGGCCGTCCCGCACCAACATCGCTCCATTTTCCATTATCTCATCGCCAGCCGCCCAGGTTATGATACGGCCGTTTGTAATCAACATATCAACCTCCGTAGTTGCAAGTTGCAGGCAGCAGGTAGCAGGTAATTTTTGTCACCCGGTCACCTTGTCACCTTTTCACCTTGTCAAGTATGCCGTATCTTAATTGTACGTCAACAAACCTTGACAGTAAAAACCGATCCGGTAAACTGAAAGGGTAAGAATTTAAAAACCCAGCGCATCTACAGGTAGATAACCGTGTAGAACGCGATAAATTATCTTAAGGAGCAAAATTATGGCACATCCAATTGAAATTACGGACGCCACTTTTCAAAGTGAGGTCCTGGAAGCAAACAAACCGGTATTGATTGATTTTTGGGCAGAATGGTGCGGCCCCTGTCGCATGATCGCCCCCTCCGTACAGGACATCGCCAACGAGTATGAAGGCGCTGTCATCGTGGGTAAAGTTGATGTTGACAGCAACCCGGCCATCCCCGGACGGTACGGCATCGTGGGCATTCCCACTCTGATGTTGTTCAAAGACGGCGAAGTAGTAGAACGCATCACCGGCGCGCTGCCCAAAGACCGCATTTTGGCCCAAATCCTGCCCCATCTGGACGTGGAACCGGCCTAAAGCCACCTGTTTTGGTTTATAATAGACGCTCATCCGTTTTCGGGTGGGCGTTTTTTTGTTTGGATAATCGGTAATTACACAATTACCAATTACACTCGGAGGATGTTATGGAAATCGCCATAATGATTGAAGGGCAAAATGGGTTGAATTGGGCACGATGGCAACGTATGGCCACGGCTGTGGAAGATTTAGGCTTCGTCGGCCTCTATCGCTCCGACCATTACACCAATATGAACCCGCCTGACCTGGACTCGCTGGAATTGTGGGTATCGCTGACCTGGCTGGCCAGCCACACCAGCCGCATAGAGTTTGGCCCACTCGTTTCCCCCGTTTCCTTTCGCAATCCCGCCATGACAGCCCGGATGGCCACGGCCGTAGACGACTTGAGCAACGGCCGTCTCACCCTCGGTTTGGGGGCGGGCTGGCAAGAGCGGGAACATTATAATTACGGCTGGAATCTGCTGGACGTGCCCGGCCGGTTTGCCCGCTTTGAAGAGGGGCTGCAAATCATCCAACATCTGTTGCAAAACGACGAGCCGCTGAATTTTGCCGGGCAGTATTACCAACTACACGAAGCCGTCAACCTACCCCGCCCCCAACGTCCCGGCGGCCCGCCCATCCTGATTGGCGGCAACGGCCCCAAACGCACCCTGCCTCTGGCCGCCCGTTACGCTGACGAGTGGAACGGCGTTTACATTCCTCCGGACGTTTTTGCCGAGCGGTGTGAAATGTTGGATGAGATGTTGGCGGAGTACGGCCGTAACCCCCAAGATGTGCGCCGTTCCCTCATGGCCGGCTGCTGGTTCGGCCGGACGGATGCGGAAGTCCAAACTAAACTGGACGCCCGCAGCCTCACCCTGGTAGAAGCCCACCAACGCGGCCTCGCCGTGGGCACAGCCAGCCAAATTGTGGATCAGCTAGGCAGTTGGGCCGATGCCGGCGTGCAGCGCATCATGCTTCAATGGCTGGATTTGGACGATTTGGACGGGTTGGCGGCGCTGGCTCAGGCTGTTTTGTGAGAAACAAGTTCCGCTCCATTGCGTTCCACGCTTCAGCTGTGGCGAGCATACTCATTTCAGCAAATTCTTCAGCCTCCCGGGCAAAAAATTGATACCCTTCGGCAGCCAGGAGCGTTTGTTCTATGGTTGCAATTTTACACATCACTCATCACTCATCACGTAAGGATACATCAATAACAAATTCTCAATGACCAGCCGGGTATTGGCATTTCGCTCTAACTGCCAGAGAGCCAGATTGGTTTGCTTGAGGGCGGTCAGGACGGCTTCTGCGGCGGCGGCGCAGGCAGTTTCTTCCAGGAGGGAGCGCTCATCAATGTTGGTCAGCGCGGCAGAACCGCCATTTTGCCGGGCCAGCAGGTTCGCATCCCGCCACCAACTGAGCCAGGTTTGCAAGATTCCCGGCAGATTTTCCGGCTTGCGGGCCAGTTTATCGACCAACTGGAAGCGGCTGACGCGGGTTCCCGTCAGGGCGTCGCGCAAGTAGTCCAGATTGGCGGCGCGGGTTTGCAGGATGGTCGGGTCTTCCGCCGCCAATACCGCCCAACCGATACGGCCGTCTGCCAGATGCGCCAGCAAATGGGCCTGATCTTCGGCCACATGCCAGCGGGTGGTCAGGCTTTGCTCGATGAGGTCGGGGGGTAACGGCCGTAAATTCACCGTGCGACAGCGGGACGAAATCGTAGGCAGCAGCGTGTCCGCATCATTCGCTGTCAACAGCAAAACCACATTTTCCGGCGGCTCTTCCAGCGTCTTCAAAAAAGCGTTTGACGCGCCGATCGTGGCAGCGTCAAACCGCTTCAAAATGGCAACCTTGTACCGGGCTTCATGCGTCGACAAATTCAAATGGCGCTGCAATTCCCGAATGGCGCCAATCTTGAGGGTCAGCTTGCCCCGCCCGCTCACGTCCGGTTCCAGCAGTTGCACGTCCGGGTGATGGTCGGCGGCAATGAGCATACAAGGGCGGCAGCGACCGCACGGCCTTTCCCCCTCAGACTCACAGTTCAGCGCCTGGGCAAAGGTGCGGGCCAACGTCGTCTTGCCCAGATGATCCGGGCCGGTGATGAGATAGGCGTGCCCGATACGGCCGTGCGTTATTCCTCCCGCCAGCATTTCCACAGCCCAATCATGCCCAATTACATTTTGCCATTCATTCATGTCCAAATTTTAACAACGAATGGGGGAAGGAGCGAATGTAGAACGATTTTGCAAATCGTTCATGGGCGATTTGCAAAATCGCCCTACTTGCGTGGCGTGTAGGAACGGGGCATTCGGGCAACGTAGAGGCAGGCATCGGCGCCGGCGCAGCTTGTGCCGCAGTTGCCGGTGGTGCAGGAGGTTTCTCCGGTGACGGCCGTATCCTCATCCCGCAGCCGCCCCTTGCGCACCCAAAATTCAATCATGGGCAAGAGCGCGCTGGCGTCCACATCCAGCCGGTGACCCAATTCATTCACCGTCAACGGGCCGTCAGCCGCTTCAATTTCATCTAAAACCTGATGCAACAATCCCATCTTACCTACCCACTGAACACTGAAAACAATTTGCCGCCCTGGAAGATGAGCAAAGCCATCACCCAGGCCAGAATAAACTGCCCAATCACGCTGACCCACATCCATTTTGCGCCAAATTCCTGCTTTTCAGCGGAGATGGCGACCATGCAGGGCGTGTAAATCAGGACAAATACCATGAAGGACAAGGCGGCCAGTGCCCCGTGCCCACCGCTAGTTTCTTCAAAACCATTTTTGATGGCCGCCATCAAATCGGTGGGTTCATCGGCCGTTTCCGGGAACAGGTTAAGGCCAAAGATGGAAGGGATCATCTTCAAGGCGTCTATCGTGGCCTGGACAAAACTGGTTATGGTGAACCAGACGTCTTCCAGAAAAGTGGCAGGTTCTACGGCCGTCGCCCCCTCAGTCACACCATACACCTGCGCCATTGTACTGACAACCACCTCTTTAGCCACAAAACCGGACATGAGCGCCCCGGCCGACTGCCAACTGCCAAAACCTAACGGCCGTAACATCGGACTAATCACCCCGGCAGCCGCAGCAAAAGCACTGTCATCCACCGGCGTAGCGGCAAACGTGCCCTCCGTCGCCCCCACCGGTATCGACATCAGCAGCCAGATAACGATGCTGACGGCCAGAATGAGCGTCCAGGCATTTTCCAGAAATTCGCGGGTGCGCTGCCACATGTGCAGCCAGATGCTCCTGGCCGTAGGCAGCCGGTATGGCGGCAGTTCCATCACAAAAGCGGTCGTCTCATCCGTCTGAAACACCGTGCGGCGCAAAATGAGGCCCAGAACAATCGCCGTTACAATCCCCAACAGGTACAGGCCGAAGATGACCGTGCCGGCATAACGGGGGAAGAAGATGGCGGCAAAAAGAACGTACACCGGCAGCCGCGCTCCGCAGCTCATAAAAGGTACCAGCAGGCCGGTCAGGATGCGGTCTTTTTTGTTTTCCAGGGTGCGCGTGGCGTAGATGGCCGGTACGGAGCAGCCAAAGCCCACCATGAGGGGCAAAAAGCTCTTCCCCTGCAAGCCGATTTTGTGCATCAGCGAATCCATGACAAAGGCCGCCCGCGCCATGTAGCCGGAATCTTCCAGGACGGCCAGCGCCAGATAGAGGGACATCAACACCGGAATAAAAACCAGCACGCCACCCACCCCGGCAATCACACCATCCACCAGCAGTCCTTCCACCCAACTGCCGCCCAGTCCCACGGCCGTCAACAAAGCCACCACCCCATGCGTCACCGGGCCGGTCAACACCCCGCCAATCCAGTCTACATACGGGGCGGACAAATCGGCCGTTAATTTGAAAACCAGCCACATCAATACCAGAAAAATGAGAACACCCCAAAAGCGATGGGTGACAAAGCGGTCAATTTTGTCGGAACGGGTGTAGCGGTCGTCGCGGGTGCGCTGCACAGCCTGATTGACCAGGTTGTGAATCCAGCCGTAGCGCTGGTCGGCAATGACGGCGTCTACGTCTTCGCCGTAAATCTCGGCCAGACGGCCGTACCCCATTTGCGCGTGGGTCAATACCGCCGGGCCGCCGGCCAGGTGCAAAAGCTGCTGCTGCAATTCCGGGTCTTGTTCCAGCAGGTTGATCGCCAGCCAGCGGGCCGGGTATTTTTGGGTGATGGCCGGGTAACGGCCGATTTCCCGGTACAGGGCGTCAATCTCGGTTTCCAGGGTACGGCCGTAATCTACCGCAAATGTAGCCGGACACACGGCCTCAAGCGTACTCATGTGCTGCCTCCGCCACCCGGATAACCGTCTCGATTAGCCGGTCAATCCCTTCGCCGCGCCGGGCAGTCGTCTCCACCACTGGTACGCCCAACGATTGGCTCAACTGGGCCACGTCAATCTGCAAACCCCTGGAACGGGCCATATCCATCATATTCAAAGCCACCACTACCGGCGCTTCCAACTCCAGCACCTGCACCGCCAGGTACAAATTGCGCTCCAGATTGGCCGCATCCAGCACCACCACAACCACGTCCGGCTGCTCATGGATGATGTAATCGCGGGCAATAATTTCTTCCGGCGAGTAGGCGCTCAGGCTATACGTTCCCGGCAAATCTACAATTTTGATCTCATAGCCGTTGTACTGGAAATAGCCTTCTTTCTTTTCCACCGTTTTGCCCGGCCAGTTACCCACGTGTTGGCGCCCGCCGGTCAGAGCATTAAAAACCGTACTTTTCCCCGCATTCGGGTTTCCGGC
>JAJRTP010000534.1 GCA_024278255.1 Chloroflexota bacterium
ATGAAACGACAAGGCAGAGGATGGCAGCGTGACAATGTGAATCCCATGTTGGCTGCTCTTAGCGAATTGCATAGTGGCAGGTTCGAGCAAACGTGGGCGGCAACTCAGTAGGGTCTCCCCACGATTCGTGGCTATACTCTGCAAAAATGTGCCGCTCCAGATGCCCACCATAGCAGCAAACCCGGCGCGACGGCCGTTGCTGGCTGCCTGCCCCAAAATAAACGCCATGTCCGGCCCCGGCGACAAGTTCAACAAAACGGCCGCAGACAGGAAGGTAATCCAGTGAAGAGACGTGTAATCAAACATTTTGCTGCTCCAGAACATTCATTGGATGATTTGCTCTGATAGTAGCACAAAATATGTAACGAGCAATACTAATTTTACTCGTTACACAAATTAACCGGGTTGGTTGGGGGAAGCGGGTAACGCTGATTAGCTTTCAGAGGCTTTTTGGCGGGCGCGGAAGCGGCGCACCTTGTCCCGATTGCCGCAGGTAAGGTCATTGCACCAGCGGCGGCTGTTCCCTTTGGTCTGGTCAAAAAAGACCCAGTTACAGCCGGGATTGGGGCAAATTTTGATACGTTTTTGCTGTTTGGGATTGAGCATCTCGGCCAGAGAATAGGCGGCTTCGGCCTGCACCCAACGCCAGCCGGGCTGCGTGGGTTGAAAGGCAAGGGCGTATTCTTCATTGCCCGGCACGCAGCGCACGCTTCTGATTCCCGGTTCGGCCAGATAGCTGTTCAGGATGGCTATGTCTTCATCGGTGAGGACGTCGTTTCTGTCGAGTGTTTGAGCGACGCGGCGCAGCCAGGTTCTTAAACCGACCAATTCCCGGCGTAACGATTCCTTGGGAATGTCGGCAAACTGGTAATGTTCCAGAAGTGTTTGCAGCCAGGCGTCGTCTTCAAGATGGTCGGTCAGGCTGCCAAAACCATCGTAATGTTCGCTGTTGATTATATCCAGCCACAAGATGTTACCGAAACCGTCTTTAATAAATTGCTCTTTATAATTGTTCATTTAATTCAAATTTAGAGGCGCAACTCCCTTACTTTTTAGGAGGATGCCAGCCAGCTTGTATCCAATAGCGTCGAGCGTGTACCAAAGAAGGGCGGTTTAATTGCAGGGCAATTGCCGTTGCCCGACCTGTTGGCGTGATTCCGACAATGCGTTCACCGTTGGCAACCCATTGAAAATGCGCGTACCAGTTTTGCCGTCGAGGATTAAACAGCGGTACACGCTGGTCTGTGAGCGGATCAACGGCCGTTATTCGACTTGCCTTATGCCTGTTACATAGTGAACAAGCTAACCAAAGGTTGTTTTCTTCCGTTTGACCGCCTAGCAACACAGGAATGAGATGGTCTATCTCCATCGGCGTTCCGGCAATCCATTCTGGTGTTTGACAATAACCGCAACGATATTGCGCTGTCTCCGCTATTTTAATTCGTAATTCGCGGGGGATTGGAACCCGGTTCATAAGATAGAGGACATCAACTCGGAAATATCGTACCCGCGCTCTTTAAGCAAGACGGCCGCTCGCGCCCGAAGCAGCATTGTTTTTTCGTACTGATAAATCAATTCCTCTTGACGATTCTGCTCGTCTGAAGAGAGCTTTTCGGCCTGCTGTTTCCAGTTTAACGTTTCCAGTTCTGCCGCAGCGTTTGGCGACAGCCTGCTGCGGGCAATTTCCCATAAGGCGTTATCTTCCAAAGAAGATAGAGCGGCGACTGCTTTTGCCAGGTCATGGGGTAGTTCCTGGTCCAGAGGCACGGCCGTAGCCAACACATCCAGCAGCTCATCTTCTACGCTGCGTCTCGTTTCCCGCGCGCGCTGCTTGAGGCGACGATAAAGAGAATCCGGTACATTTAATGTAATGGGATGTACAGTCATATCAACCTCCATACCCATTGTAGCATATTTACCAACCCCAAAACATGGCTATAATTGCAGACATGACTTACACACCGCCGGAAAACATCCAGGAAATCCTGAAAAACCTGCCCACAAAGCCAGGCGTTTATTTGCATAAAGACAAATTCGGCGCAGTCATCTACGTAGGTAAAGCGATCAACCTGCGCAGCCGGGTGCGCTCCTACTTCCACAAAAACGTGGATTCCGTCAAAACCCAGCGCCTGCGCCGGGAAATTGCCGACATCGAAACGATCACCACCGCCAGCGAACTGGAAGCGCTGCTCCTGGAAAACACCCTCATCAAAAAATACAAGCCTAAATACAACATCCGTCTCAAGGATGATAAGCGGTATCCGTACATCAAAGTGCATTGGGCGAACGATTCCCCAAAGTGACGGTGACGCGGCGCATGACGCGGGACGGTTCGCGCTACTTTGGCCCTTATACTTCCGTCTGGGCGGTGCATCAAACGCTGGACATGCTGCGGAAAATTTTCCCGTACCTGACCTGCGACCGGCAGATTACGGGGGAGGATAGCCGTGCCTGCCTCTACTACGACATCAAATTGTGCAACGGCCCCTGCATTGGTGCGGTGAACCGGGAAGCGTACCGGGCGATGATTCAATCGCTGATGGATTTTTTGAGCGGTAAATCGGACCACATCACCAAAGAAATAGAGCAGAAGATGCAAACGGCCGCTGCCAATCTGGATTTTGAGAAAGCGGCCGAATACCGGGATCAACTCAAAGCCATCCACAAAGTTGTGGCCAAGCAAAAGGTCATCTCCGCCGCCCATGCTGATCAGGACGTCATCGCCTTTGCCCGCGAGAAGGGGGATGCTTGTGTGCAAATTTTCTTCATCCGTTACGGCAAGCTGATTGGCCGGGAATACTTCATGCTGGACGGCACGGAAGGGGAAAGTGACGCCGACATTTTGAGCGATTTTATGACCCAGTTTTACGACGAAGCGGCGCACATCCCCAAAGAAGTGCTGCTGCCACATGAGGTGGCGGAGGCGATGGTGATTGAGGAGTGGCTGAAGCAAAAACGCAGCACGAAAGTGACCATCACCGTGCCCCGACACGGACAGAAGAAGGGACTGGTGGAAATGGCCGCCAGCAATGCCCAGGACACGCTGACCACGCTCCGCCAGCAGTGGGAGGCAGATCGCTCCAAGCATGTGCAGGCGATGGCTGAATTGCAGGAGGCGTTAGAACTGCCTGCGCCGCCAGCCCGCATTGAATGTTACGACATCAGCCACACGCAGGGGGCGCAGACGGTGGCTTCGATGGTGGTCTTTGTCCAGGGCGCGCCGCGCAAGAGCGATTACCGCCGCTTTAACATTCAGACGGTGGGCAATGATGATTACGGGGCGATGAAGGAGGCGTTGACCCGCCGTTTTCAGCGTTACAAGGACGCACAGGCAGGGGAACTGCACGATCCGGGACAGATTGGCCGGCCGCGCAAGGAGACGGCCTGGGCGATTTTACCGGATTTGCTGATTGTGGACGGGGGCAAGGGGCAGTTGTCCATGGCGGTGGAGGTTTTGCGCCAGTTTGGCCTGGAGAATGAGGTGCCGTTGGCCGGATTAGCCAAGCGGGAAGAGGAGTTGTTTGTACCGGGACGGCCGTCGCCCATTTTGCTGGACAGGCGGTCCCAGGGGTTGTATCTGGTGCAGCGGGTGCGAGATGAGGCGCACCGTTTCGCCAATGAGGGGCATCGCAAGCGGCGGGCGAAGGTGGGGGTAGCTTCGATCTTAGACAGCGTGCCCGGGGTTGGCCCGAAACGGCGCAAAATCCTGCTGTCCTATTTTGGCTCGCTGGAAGATTTGCGCAAGGCGACGGCCGAAGAGATCGCCTCCGTACCCGGCATCCCCATTGAAGTGGCGGAAGCGGTGCAGGCGCATCTGGCGTAACTGTTGGGGCGGGGGGATCGCCCGCGTATTCGACCACGAGTTCGGGCTGCCCGCCGCCGCCAGGAAACTGGCGCACTTGCACGCCTGTGAACTTGCTTTATAATTCAGGCCAGTTCGGGGCATGGCGCAGTTTGGCTAGCGCGCGCCGTTCGGGTCGGCGAGGTCGTGGGTTCAAATCCCGCTGCCCCGACAAAAGGGTCATATCAATGTGATATGGCTCTTTTTTTATTGGCGTGTGGAAACTGTATACCAAGTGAAGAGAGACGGGAGACAGAAACTGATGTAAGTCATATGCCAGTTGTTTGCTCTTGGAGCGGAAGCTTCGCTCACTCCACTCTCAGTAGATCGAAATAAGGGCATGGTTCATTTTAGAAGCAAAGTACCTTAACAATTGAATAAGCTTGGAAGGTTCCTTAAGATTAAGTAAACCATTAATTCACTAATCTTGGAGGCAACCTTCTGAAGTGACCCCCAAAATCTGGACAAAGTGCTTAGTGAACAAGCATAATCCAAGGAAGGAGAATTATAATGGGTCACAGACGAACATTTACAGCCGAATTCAAGACAC
>JAJRTP010000535.1 GCA_024278255.1 Chloroflexota bacterium
AATATGAATACCAGCAAGGCCGCGCCCAAATCCAGGAATTGGGATACACCCCGGAAGATATTCTGGACGCTTACCGGGGAATGCAGGTCTGGATTCAGCACGAAGACGGCACAGTAACGCGCTACGTGCATTTGAGTGTGATTTATCCGGAGATTGTGGCGGGTACGGCCGTTACCCAAGGCCAGCCCATCGGTGAAGTCGGCAACACCGGCTCCCCTTCTGCCCGAATCAGCCCCGACGAAGACGCGCACCTCCATTTTGAGCTGCGCCGTGGCGACCATTACCTGGGCCAATACCTGCGCCCCATCGAAACCCGCGAACTGTTCGCCGCCTTGTTCAGCGTCCAGGAATAACACCCGTCCCCCACCTGTCATCCCGACCAACGGGAGGAATCTTTCAACTTGACCTGCCCCAAACATTTGCTATAGTGAACTTACCCAAAAGCCATTGGACTTAACAGACAGAACGGCAGGATAAAATATGTTGAAAATAAAAGAGCTTGACATTCAATACATTACCAACGAATCCGGTGAACGGAGCGGCGTCATTTTGTCCATTGAAGATTTTGAGAATTTGCTGAAAGATTTGGAAGATTTAGTACTTGTGGCCGAGCAGCACAATGAACCCACTATACCGCACGAAGAACTGAAAAAAGAATTGAAGCGAGATAGCACCTAAACCTAACGATAAAATTAAGAACTGCCCCGCAACGGCCGTAACCCATACCCCACCTCACTCATCCCCGCTATAATTCCATCCCTATGATCAGAAAACAACTTATTTTCCCCATCCTTCTCCTCCTGTTGGCAGCCTGCGGCGGCAGCGGCGACACAAATGCCCCGCTGATTCAGGATGCCAGCGAAGTGGTGACGCTGCCCCCGCCGCCTACCAGTACACCTCTGCCTACGGCCGTGCCCGCCACCGAAGACGCTTCCGGCATTGGCTTGGCCTTCTTCAAGGCGTGGGAAGCGGGCGATTACCTGGGCATGTACAGCCTGCTTACCCCGCAAAGCCAGGCCCTCGTGGGCAGTCAGGATTTTGTGGCGCGTTACCAGGACACGATGCAGGCAGCCACCGTCCAGGAAGTGCAAAGCCAGCCTCTGGGCATCTTGCAGGAAGGGGATACGGCAGAGATGGCGATGCAGGTTCTCTGGAAAACGGCCGCCGCCGGGGACATTGTGCGGGAAATCAATGTGCCCATGCGTTATGTGGACGGCCGTTGGGGCATCGAATGGGACGAAGGACTCATCCTGCCCGAACTGGCCGGAGGCAACCAACTCGTCGTCGAGCGGCACATCCCGGCCCGCGCCAACATCTATGACGTAAACGGTAAAGCGCTGGCCTACCAGGGAACCGTTATCAGCCTGGGCGTCATTCCCGGCAAAATTGAGGATGAAGAAGGGATGCTCAACGCCCTCAGCCTTGTCCTGGACAAAACCCCTGAAGAAATCAAGGAGATTTACGCCCCGGCCAAACCGGACTGGTACTGGCCCATCGGCGAGATTTCCGAAGAAAGCATGAAGGAACATCTGGCCGATCTGGAACCGTACATCGGTAAAGGACTGGGCACGCCGCAGCCCCGCCCCGCCCGCCTCTACTCCGAGAGCAAATCCGCGCCCCACGTCATTGGCTACGTCGGCCCCATCCCGGCCGAACAGGTGGAAGAATACAAGGCCCAAGGCTACGCCGGGGACGAGATTGTCGGGTTGGCCGGTCTGGAGCAGTGGGGCGAAGATTATCTGAACGGCGAACAAGGCGGCCTCCTGAGTATCATCAGTCCCACTGGTGAATTTATTGAAATTTTGCAGGAGCAGGAGCCGAAACAGGCACGCAGCATCTACACGACACTTGACCTGGAATTTCAGGCTGGCGTCGAGCAAATTCTGGCGAACGCCATCGAAACGTTGCCCGAAGTAGACAAAGGATCGGCCGTGGTAATGGACGTAAACACGGGTAAGATTTTGGCGATGGCCAGCTACCCGACTTATGATCCCACTATTTTTGACGCGCAACGCCCGGATGCGGCCGTGCGCCTGGGCGAAGTATTGAGTAATCCCAACAACCCGCTGCTCAACCGGGTAACGCAAGGCGCCTATCCGGCTGGTTCGCTCTTCAAAGTAATCACCTTTGCTGCCGGGTTGAACAGCGGCCTCTACACGCCCGATTCCCGCTACAACAGTACCGGCTTCTGGAATCGGTTGGGGGACAGTTTCATCAAAACGGACTGGCTGGAAGGCGGCCACGGCAACATCACTCTAAAACACGCCCTTGTCGTTTCCTGTAACTCTTGCTTTTACGACGTGGCTTATGAAGTGAATAATTTCGACACCAACTTCTTCCCGGCGACGGCCAAAGAATTTGGCCTGGGGCAACCCACGGGCATTTTTGGCGTCAACGAATCGGCCGGTCTCATCCCGGACCCCAACTGGAAAATCGAGACGCAGGGGGAGGGCTGGGTTCCCGGCGACGCGGTGAATATGGGCATCGGCCAGGGGTTTGTGCAGGTGACGCCGCTGCAAGTAGCTACTATCTTCTCGGCTATTGCTAATGGCGGTACGCGCTACCGGCCCACACTGGTGGATCGCATCGGTGCGGGGGCCGGCGCGCCAGAAGAACCGCTGCCCCGTCAGGTCATCGGCGACATTCCCTATACTCCGGAACAATTGGCTGTTGTGCAGGACAGTCTCTACAAAGTAACCCATGATCCCTCCGGCACGGCCGAGTTTATTTTTGAGGGGCTGGAAGTACCGGTTTCCGGTAAGACGGGCACGGCTGAAGCGCCGCCCAACCTGCCCCATGCCTGGTTTGCCGCTTACGCCCCGTCTGCTCCCTATACCAAATCAAATGGCCAGACAGTCACGGAACCGGAAATCGCTGTCGTGGTGATGGTGGAAAATTCCGGAGACGGTTCAGCGGTAGCCGCACCTGTCACCCGGCAGATTATCGAGTTATACTATGGCATTACGCCACTGACACCGCTGCCCTGGGAATAATTACCAGTTACCCAATCACTTTTTGGAGACGAGCTTTTGAGTAAGAAGAAAGCAAAGAAGAAGGCGCCCTGGCGCACGGCCGTACAAGAAGCCATGTTAGCCGCAACCATACGGGAAGCCATCCGGCGCTACGGCACACCCACGCCCCCTTTCAACTACCGCTGGGAACACGTCACAACAATTGTCGTCCTGGCCACAAAGCTGGCCGAAATGACCGGCGCTGACCGGGACGTGGTGGAAGCGGGCGCCTGGCTGCACGACATCCGCAAAGACGCCGGCGACAACCACCCGCGTGAAGGGGCCAACTTTGCCCGCGAATTCCTGCCTAAAACCGATTTTCCGCCGAAGAAAATCGAGCGGGTTGCCCAGGCCATCGAAGACCACATGGGCCTGTGGCGAGAGGAACCACTGACCAACCTGGAATCTCAAGTATTGTGGGATGCAGATAAGTTGTCGAAGATTGGCTTAACGGCCGTCTTCCACTGGATCGGCACCGACTTAAGCAAAGGCAAACCCCGCACGATGGCCGATTTCATTCGCCGCGGCCGCACTGCCGACTGGCAGAAAAAGACTGTCGCCAGTATGCACACCAAACCGGCCAGAAAAGCTGCCAAAGCCCGACTCAAAGCATTCAATCGCTTGTGGGACGAGTTGGAAGCAGAGTTAAATGGGGATGATTTGAGGTAACTGAGTAATCAGGCAATTATACAATCCCCAACAATTGCGCCGCGTTTCCCCCTAAAATTCCCGCCTTTTCCCCAGCAGAAATGGGCAAATCCCGAATCGTTTGCACCGCGCCGGGCAGATCACCGATTTGGTGCGGGTAGTCACTGCCCAGCAACAGCTTGTCCGCCCCGGCAAATTGGATGGCAAACTGGATGGCTTGCGGTGAGTAGGGTGTGGTGTCCATATAGAACTTTTTCAGGGTGTGGCTGGGCGGTTGGGAAAGCGTCCCCTGGCATTCCGGGTAAACCTGGAAGCCAAAATCAAGCCGTTCCGCCAAATAGGGCATCGTGCCGCCCATGTGAGACAGGACGATTTTCAGATCAGGCCACCGCTCAAAAATGCCACTGAATACCAGCCGGGAGATGGCGACTGTCGTTTCGTGCAAAAAGCCAACGAGGGGAACCAGCCGGTAATCCTGCATCGTGCCGATGTGGGCCGGGCTGGCGGGATGGAGGAAGAGAACGGCATCCAGTTCGGCTGCTTTTTCATACAGGGGCCGGAAGCGGGGCGCGTCTATCGCCTCGTTGTTGATGGTGGTGAAGATGAGCGCGCCGGGCAGGCCTAGTTGGGTGACGACCCGTTCCAGTTCGGTTACAGCCACGGCCGTATCCTGCAAAGGCAGCGCGGCCAAAGCGGTAAAACGGCGGGGGTAACGGGCTATCATTTCGGCAAAAGAATCATTCACCAACCGGGCCAGCGCCGCACCCCGTTCCGTCGGTTCAATATGCACCCCCGGCGTGGTGAGGGTGAGTACCTGCATGTCCACTCCGGCAGCGTCCATCGCCTCAAGCCGCGCTTCCGGCAGATAGTGACCGTCTACAATGACGTTGTAATCCCCGGCATTGACCAGCAGCATACGGCCGTCCCCGTCCCGTTCCACTACCGCCCGGCTGTCCCCCTTTTCCAACTCCGCCAGGTATGCCTGGGGGTATAAATGGTTGTGAAAATCAATAATCATGGTTGACCTCGTGATTCGTGTTGCGTGTTGCGTATTTCTCCCGCCCCCTTGCTCCTCTGCTCCTCATCCCTTCACCAGTCTCACCACCCCTGCCACATTCAGCAGCGCCTTCGGCACAAAGGAAGAAGCCAGACAATACTCTTGCTCCTTGCTGCCATCTTCACTGCGCTCGGAGCAGTGGGAGTTGCCGCCGGACGGCCCCAGACCGTCAATGACGGGCAAGCTGCGCCAGATGTGGTTGCCGTCGCTCAATCCGCCCCGCTCTTCCGGGAGGACGGTGTAACCCAGGTCAGCCGCCGCTTGCTGCCAGACAGCCAGGAGGGCGTCTGTGGCTTCATTGCGGGACCAGGGCGGGGTGCGGCGCAGCACTTCTACATTGACATAACAAGCATAACGGCCGTCTGCACTGCTTACCGTAGAAAAATCATTCAAGGCCAGCATGGCCGCCACGCCGCTTTCATACACCTCCGGGGTGAAGGCGCGCATCTCGATGGTAGTAGAGGCATAATGAGGCACGCGGTTGATGACTGTGCCCCCGGCAATTGTGCCCACGTTGAAGGTCAGATCACGGCCGTAATCCGTCAACCCATGAATCCGCTGAATCACGTCCGCCATCTGCACAATGGCATTGGCTCCGCGGCGATGGGCTGATCCGGCATGGGACGCTTTGCCTGCCACCTGTACCCGAAAAATAGCCATCCCCTTACGCGCCACCACAATTTTGAAGCGGTCCTGCCGCATCTGTCCCCCTTCAAAAATGAGGCCGCCCCGCACCCCGGCCAATTCCCGCAAACAAAGTTCGCCAAAATCCTCGCAGCCCGTCTCTTCGCAGGCGTTGAGCAAAATCGTCCAGGTCACATTGTTAAAAACGTCTGGCAGGATGGCTTGCAGAGCGGCCATCATCATGTAAATGACGATGGTACCCCCTTTAATATCCACCGTGCCGGGGCCGTAAATACGATCTCCCTCGCTCCGCCAGTGAAAATTATTGCGCCGCTCTTCATCCGGCGGGAAAACGGTGTCCAGGTGGGAGATGAAGCCGACTTTTTGGGCGGTACGGCCGTGTCGCGTCAATACCAGATGATTGCCATATAAAGGGTTGGCAGCGGGAATGGTGACGGCCGTAAAACCCAATCTGGCAAACAATTCCGCCGTCAACTGCCCCAGCCGGTCCACTCCCGCAGCATTGGCCGTAAAACTGTTGATTTCCACCATCTGCCGCAGCATATCAAGGGAATGGGGCAGGTTAGTTTCCAGATGGGTTTGCAGGTCTTGAATGGTTTGCGAATCTAGGTTCATTGCTTAATTGATGGCGCCTGCAGCAACAATGCCAACAACGCCGTCCGTTCCACAAAGCTGTCCAGCAGGATGTGTTCGTGCGTGGCGTGCGCCCCGCCGCCAACCGGCCCCAGCCCGTCCAACGTGGCCGTGTAGGGGCTGGTCAGATTGCCGTCAGAACCGCCGCCGGCCGTGCCTTCGTCCAGTTCCAGGCCAATTTCCTGCCCCAATGCCTGAGCCAGATACCACAATGCCTGATTACGCGGCGTCCGTTCCAGCGGCAGCCGATTGAAGCCGCCTTCGATGGTGAGGGAAGCGCCGGGCAGGGTGGGCTGCAAGTTGTTTACGGCCGTTTCCAACGCTTCCGCCGCCGCTACCGTCGGGGCGCGCACGTCCACCAGAGCGCGGCACTCCGCCGCCACCACGTTGGAGCGCGTTCCCCCTTCCACCACACCCACGTTCACGGTCACGCCCTCTTCCGGGCGGTTCAATTGGTTCAATTTCAAAGTGAGATGGGCCAGTTCCAGCGTGGCGCTAATCCCATTTTCCGGCTCCAACCCGGCGTGCGCCGCCTTGCCCCGCACGGTGATGATAAATTCGCCAACCCCTTTGCGGGCGGTCTTGATCTTGCCTTCACTGCCTAACGCCGGTTCCAGAACGTAGACGCGCTCTACTTCCTGCGCCAGCCGTTCAATGTGGGGGCGGGAATCGTAGCTGCCTACTTCTTCGTCGGAGTTGATGAGGATGATGGGGGCTACGGCCGTCTCCCACCCCAACTCAGCCAATGCCCGCAAAGCAAAAATCATCTGCGTCAGCCCCGACTTCATATCCAGCACCCCCGGCCCACGCATAACGTTCCCTTCAATTTCCACGGGCATCTCGGTCAATGTGCCCACAGGCCAGACGGTATCGCTGTGGCCCAGGAGAAGCTGCTGCGGTTGAGAAGAAGAAAGGGTGGACGGCCGTGCCCACAGCATCCCCCCACTCTGCTCGCCCGGAATGATCTCCACGGCAAAGCCAAGCTGCTCCAGCGGTTCGCGCAGCAAATCCTGCACCGGCGCCTGGGTTTCCGGCCGGGATGTCGGTGATTCCACCCGCGCCAGCGCCACCACAAAATCAATCATCTCCTGACGGCGCTCTGCCAAATAGTTGAGAATATCGGTTGAGTTGTTCATGGCGTGTATTGTACTCTAAAAAAACCGCAGAGGTGCGGAGAGTGCAGAGAATTCTTTGCCAAAGAAAACCTCCGCGTCCTCCGTGCCTCTGCGGTGAAAAATCGATTGCGAAAACAAAAGCTAAGGCAGCGCCACCACCGCATCCACCATTACCAGTCCCATGGGGATGTCCATTTTGACGGGGGTGCGGGCGGGATAGGGTTGGGGGAAGAAACGGCCGTAAATCTCATTCATCTCCGGGAAGTATGACCAGTCCGCCAGAAAAACCGTCACCTTCACCACATCCACCAGTGCAGCCCCGGACGCTTCCACAACGGCCTGCACATTCAGCAAGGCGCATTCCAACTGCTCGGCAAACGTCTCCCCGACCACTGCCCCCGTCTCCGGATCAATCGGCCCCTGCGCCGACACATACAACTGTGGCGAAACCGCCACAACGCCTTGCGAATACGCCCCTTTGGGAGCCGGAGCTTTTGGCGTAGAGATAACTTTTTTCATTTTCCCTCACGCCTTTCCCTTAAACTTCCAGCTCCAGCGGGTCGCTTTGGCCATAAAGCCGCCAATGCCGCCGGGCGCATAAGGCACATAGGATTGCAGGCGGGTAATCTTGCCGTCCTTCGTCTCGAAGACAAAAACCTGCTCAAACTCCAGCGTCATACCGCCTTTGAACACATGATTGGTATCCATCTCCACGGCCCCTGACTCGCCATCCGTCCAGATATGGCGCACCGTAAAGCCCGGCTTCTCCATATTGCCAATACCCCAGGCAAAGCCCTGCCGGATGGCCTCCTTCCCCTCCATGCGCGGCACAGGATAATGGGGATCATACACCACGGCGTCATCCGTAAAACAGTCCAACGCCGCCTCCAGGTCTAACGCCATAAAGGCATCCATCAATTGTTCCACCACTGCCACACCCGATTGTTCGGATTCTGCCATGTTCTCCTCCTTTTGTATTCTGTAAGGCGATTTAGCAAATCGCCCTACGATTCGACTACTCGACCAATTCCTGCCCAATACTAGCAGCCTGCGCCATTTTGTACACTTCCTGAGCTACAGCCACATCCTGGATGGCCAGACCGACGGACTTGAACAGGGTAATTTCCTCACTATTTTCCCGGCCCGGCTCTTGTCCCGTAATGATTTCACCCAGTTGGGCATGGATGTCTGCCTGGGTGATGGCATTTTCTTCGATGGGCATGATAAGATCGCCCGCTTCGGACAGGCAAGCGCCCATGCTGTCTACCACGATTTTGGCCCGCTGGATGGTGGCGGTGTCCAGTTCACGGGCAGTGGGGTGATGGGAACCGATGCCATTGATGTGAACGCCGGGGCGCAGCCATTCTCCGGCAAAGACGGGTTGGTGGGCTGTCGTGGCGGTTACAATGATGTCGGCAGCTTCTACGGCCGTCTGCCCCTCATCCGCCACAATCATCTCCACACCCAACTGCTCCTCCATCTCCGCGACAAACAGGTCTGCCGCTTCCCAATTCTTATCCACGACCAGTATTCGCTCGATGGGCCGCATCAGACAAATCGCCTCTGCCTGCGCCCGCGCCTGCACGCCCGCGCCAAAGATCGTCAGCACATGCGCATCTTCCTGCGCCAGATATTTGGTGGCCACGCCGCTGACTGCACCGGTACGCACGGCCGTCATATACCCCGCATCCATCACCGCCAGCCGCGTCCCTGTTTG
>JAJRTP010000536.1 GCA_024278255.1 Chloroflexota bacterium
CTTTCCGTTTCCAGCGCAGACAGTTCCAGCGCGCAAGGCGCGACGGTGACGGTGAACGCGGACGGCAGCTACAGCTATGATCCGACGGGTACGGCGGCGTTGCAAGGGCTGGGCGCCGGCGAATCGCTCAATGATACGTTTAATTACACAGTCAGCGATGGCAACGGCGGAACGGATATGGGAACTGTGACGGTTCAGGTGACGGGTGTGAATGATGCGCCGGTAGCTCAGGATGATACGGTGAATACGCCGCAGGATACGGCCGTTACCATCAATGTGCGCAATAACGATACTGATCCGGACACAAATGATACTTTGACAATTACGGCCGTTACCCAGGGTAGCAAAGGCAGCGTCACCCACAACGGCGCCACTGTCACCTATACCCCCAACGCTGGCGAAGAAGGGGATGACAGTTTCAGCTACACCATTGAGGATGGGAACGGAGGTTCAGCTACGGCCGTGGTGGATGTGCGGATTGGTTTGTACCAACTATTCCTGCCCGTCGTTATCAATCCCGGTCCGGCCGTAAATGCGCCTGATCTAGTCGTGACCAGTGTCAGCGCCACCAGCAGCGAAGTGCAGGTGACAATTCGCAATCAAGGTAACGTGGCGACGGCCAGCGGCTTCTGGGTGGACTTTTACGTAGACCCGAATCCGGTTCCCACGCAGGCTAACCAGCTTTGGGATGATTTGGGCAGTGAAGGGATTGCCTGGGGGATTACTATTCCTATCAATCCGGGCGAATCGCTGACGTTGATATACAGTACGGCTCCCGGCGCGCCTAACACGTTTGTCTCAGTGGATGATACGAACTTTACCGGGACGATGGCGGCAGGTACGGCCGTTTATGCCCAGGTAGATTCGGCGCACGTCGGCCATGTTAACGGAGCCATTGAAGAAACTCACGAGATTCTGGGCGAAGCGTACAACAATGTGTCACAAATGTTTGTTTCTACAGCGTCAAGTGCGGCGGCGGGTACGGCCGTGTTCCTGCCGGATGCAGCAGAGGCAGATTTTAGTTTACCGGTACGGTAATAATTGGGATTGGAGATCTGCCGTAAACGGTTTGCACTCTTCAATCTCTAAAGGAAGTTATTATTATGGAGAAAAAAATAATTCAGAATCGTCATTTCTTTTTATTCATGCTGGGAGCAGCCGCTTTATTGGCTTTGTTGATCGTCAACCGGACGACGGCGGAAGATTATACGCTGCCGCCGCGCAACGAAAATACGCAGATCAACCAGGCGGCCGTTCCGGTAGGCAGCCGCTTGCAGTTAAAAACCCGTTTTGGCGAATCCTGGGATTGGGATACGATGCAGTGGCAGGATGTCTGGACGGTAGTGCAGTGGCAGGATGACAAAGGCGAATGGTTTGACGTGACCGGCTGGCAGGGCAATCTGGACAGCATTGCCCAGGAAGAAGAAGGCTGGGTTGCTGTGAAGGAATGGTGGGCAGCCGACGACGTGTTGGGTACCGGGCCGTATCGCTGGCAGGCCTTCAGCCATCCGGGTGGTGATTTGCTGGCTACCAGCGATCCATTTTATTTAGCAGGCGCCTCTGGGGGATTGGTGATGGTTGACATTGAGTTAGCCCCCTGATCTATAAGCCGTATCCATTTTTCAGGCAACGGCCGTATCTCTTGCACATTGTGAGGGGGATACGGCCGTTGCGCTTTCCGGTCTCTGGTTGCCATGTTATATGCGCCTGTTTATACTTCTCTTGTAGAATGAACTGATTGTTTGTTCGTTGTTTGCCAATGAAGGAGCATACCATGGATGCTATTCTAACGCCGGAACAGGAAGAACTGCTTAAACGCACCCGCGATGTGCTGGGGCAACTGCGCGAATTATTGGGCGCGGCAAACACTGTGCTAGAAGACCGGACAGCCCTGGCCGACTCCATCCGTCAACTGGACGAGTTGTTCCTTCTGGTAGTTGCCGGCGAGTTCAATTCCGGTAAATCTGCTTTTATCAATGCTTTGCTGGGGCAAAATTTATTGCAGGAAGGGGTCACGCCCACCATCAGCCAGATTTTCCTCATCAAATACGACGAAAGCGCCCAACAAATTCCCAGCGACAAGGGATTATGGATTCAGACCGCACCGGTGGAGATACTGCAAAAAATCTCCATTGTGGATACGCCGGGAACCAATGCCATTTTGCGCGAACACGAGGCGCTGACGGCCGAATTTATCCCCCGCAGCGATCTTGTTTTGTTCATCACTTCAGCCGACCGCCCCTTTACGGAAAGTGAACGCGCTTTTCTCTCCCAAATCCGGGATTGGGGCAAGAAGATTGTCCTGGTGGTGAATAAAATTGATATTTTGGGAGATGCGGTGGAGCGGGAGCAGGTGATTGCTTTTGTTAAAGATGCGGCTAACAATCTAGTGGGGGAGATTTCGGCCGTATTTGCCGTGTCGGCCAGGCAAGCCCAGCAGGCCAAGTCCGGCCAACCACAGTTGTGGGATGCGAGTGGCTTTGAGCCTTTGGAACAATTTATTCACGATACGCTGGATGATGACGGCCGTTTCCGCCTAAAGCTGCTTAACCCCCTCGGCGTCGGCCTGAAACTGGTCAAAAAACAACTTTCCAGCGCTGAACACGATCTGGACTCGCTGCAAGAAGACCAACAATTGTTAGATGACATGCAACGGCAGATGGTCTATTACGACGAAGATATGCAGCGCACTTTCCAGGCGCGAATGAGTGAAATTGACAATGTCCTGTACGGCATGGAGAACCGGGGGAATGCCTTTTTTGACGAGTATATCCGCTTTGGCCGTATTCCCGATTTGATTCGCAGCAGCAAAATTGAGAAGGCGTTTGAGGAGCAAGTCGTTGCCGATTCGCCCAAACAGATTGAGCGGCAGGTGGATGAGTTGATTGACTGGATGGTGGAGCAGGATTTACGTCAGTGGACGGCCGTAGCCGACCACATGGCCCAACGCCGGGACGCCTACGACAACCGGGTGGTGGGTCAAGCTGGTCCCAAAGAGGGCACATTGGCCTATGACCGGCAGCGGCTCATCAACTCCATCGGTCTGGCGACAGAAAAAGCAGTGGCCTCCTATGACCGGGACAAGGAGGCAGAACAGATTGCGGAAGCGGCGCGGACGGCCGTGTTCAATACTGGTCTGGCGGGGATTGGCGTTGGTATTGGCGTGGCTATTGCTGCCGCTGCCCACGTAGTCTGGCTGGACGTAACCGGAATTTTGGCTGGATTGACAGCCGCGGCTCTGGGCTTGTTCATCTTGCCCTCGCGGCGACGCAAAGCGAAAAAGGAACTGGCGGAAAAATTGGCTGCCTTACGCCTGGATTTGACCACCAGCCTGACCGAGCAATTTGAACGGGAGATGCGGCGCGGAGCGCAGCGTATTGAAGACACCATTGCCCCCTTTGCCCGTTTTGTCCGTGCGGAAAATGAACGATTGACGGCGCAGCGGGATGAACTGGTGGAAATTGAAGCGCATATCGTGGGGTTGCAGGCAAAGTTGAATTTGCAAATAATTGCTGAAAGTGATCTGGAAGCTGTCGCAAACCAGTAAACGCAAGCCCGGCCTTACGGGAAAAGGAATTTTATGAGTTATTTACCACTCTTTGAAACCGGCAAAACAATCCAGGCAGAGTTTTCGCCTGATGCGGATATTGTGCTTTATCAGGGAGACACGGAAGATTTTATTAAAAGTCTGCCCGACGAATCTGTTAAATTGATCATCACGTCGCCGCCATATAATTTGGGTAAAGCATATGAAACGAGGGTTTCTGTAGAAAAATATCTGGCTGACCAGTCCCGGACAATCGCCAAGCTTTACCGTATTTTGCACCCGCAAGGTAGTATTTGCTGGCAGGTGGGAAATTTTGTAGAAAAGGGAGAAGTGTTCCCTTTGGACATCTATTATTATCCGATTTTTAAGGAGATGGGGCTGTACCTGCGCAACCGGATCATCTGGCATTTTGGGCATGGACTGCATACAAAAAAACGATTTTCCGGGCGTTATGAGACAATTTTGTGGTTTACGAAGGGTAAGGAGTACACTTTTAACCTTGATCCGGTGCGTATCCCCTCCAAATATCCAGGTAAACGCCACTATAAAGGGCCGAACAAGGGGAAATTGTCGGGTAATCCGAAAGGGAAAAACCCTTCTGATGTGTGGGAAGGGCTGCTTTCGGAATGGGATGAGTGTTTTTGGGAGATTCCCAATGTAAAGTCCAATCATCCAGAAAAAACAATCCACCCTTGCCAGTTTCCCATCGAGTTGGTTGAGCGATTTGTGTTGGCTTTGACGGATGAAGGCGACCGGGTGTTTGATCCGTATACCGGGGTAGGCTCTGCCTTAATTGCAGCGATAAAGCGGAACCGAATAGCATTGGGCAGTGAGCGGGAAGCGGAGTACGTGGCTATTGCCAGGGAAAGGATACAGGCTTATTTTGAAGGAACGTTAAGGGTACGGCCGTTGGGCAAACCCATCCATAAGCCCACAGGGCGGGAAAAAGTAGCTCAAATCCCACCTGAATGGCAGACAACAGAACAGCCACGCCTTTTGGAAGAAAAAGGGAAATACGAATGAAAATTGGCGGCATTTATTCTTTTAAGCAGGGGCAGGAAATTATCGAAGAAGAGTATGTGGCAGAGTTGGCACAGGTTCAGGAAGTCATTGCTGCTGTGGATGGCTCATTGTATAAAACAAAGGTGAGTCAAGAAAAAACGATGCCTGGTAAAAAATTGTATAAGCCAAGTTCTCTTAACCGAGCATTCAGCCGAGAATTTGAAGTTCGGCAGTGGCAGAAGTATAAAGTTTTGTGTGATTATCCCACAGAGTTTTATACAACAGATTACGAACCGTTTACCCAAATACGCGGCGCCTACCGGGAAATGGATTTTGTGAAAAATCGCGTGGGTGTTGAAGTGCAGTTTGGTAAATATGCGTTTATGGTTTACAACGTGTGTGCCAAGATGACAATTTTTCACAGAGAGGGTGTTATTGATGTGGGTATTGAAATTGTGCCTCTGAAGGAATTGGCCAGTGAGATGTCTACGGGTGTTTCTTATTTTGAACAGTTTGTCTGGGATTTGGAGCATCGAGGAATCGCGGATATAGATATTCCGGTTTTGATTTTGGGCATTACCGTTTAGGGGGAGAGAAATGATGATTTCAGGTGGGCAGCGAGACGAACTGATTCAGGCAGCGTGCGCGGCCAGGGCGGAGGCGTATGCACCGTATTCGCAGTACCGGGTGGGGGCAGCGATTTTGGTGGACGACGGCCGTATCTTCACCGGCGTCAACGTGGAAAATGCTTCTTACAGTCTGACCATCTGCGCGGAACGCACGGCCGTATTCAAAGCCATCTCAGAAGGATACCGCAACATTCTGGCTCTTGTCGTTTGCACGGAAAATGCCGGGTCGCCCTGCGGCGCGTGCCGCCAGGTGTTGGTGGAGTTTGCCGGGGATATTCCCGTTTGGCTGGTGGATGCTGGGGGAAACGGCCGTCAAACTACCCTCCACACGCTCCTTCCCGATCATTTTGGCCCAGAACATTTGACATAAAGATGTAAAGTGTGTTCCTCTCATCCCCCAATTTCGTAGCTAATGCCCGCTTCTTCCAGTTTTCGTATGCGTTCCCATTCCGGCAAATCAGTATCCGCGCCTGCCTCTTTGAGAACCATAATCTGGCGTAGTTCCACAATTTGATCCCGCAGCAGAGCTGCTTTCTCAAATTCCAGAGCTTGAGCAGCCGCTTTCATCTGTTTTTCCAGTTCGTTGATCATCTGATGCAGTTCTGCTTTGGGAAGATCGGCCAGTGTTGTGTATGTGCCGCCTTCTTCGGCAACGGCCGTTTCATACCGTTCCGCAATATCATCCGTCAGATCGCGCACTGCTTTGAGGATACTCTTCGGTTCAATGCCGTGTTCCTCATTGTACGCCTGTTGCACCACCCGCCGCCGTTTTGTCTCATCAATCGCAAAGCGCATCGAATTGGTGATTTTGTTCGCATACATGATCACTTTGCCTTCGATATGGCGTGCCGCCCGGCCAATTGTCTGCACCAGCGACGTGCCCGAACGCAAAAAGCCTTCCTTGTCCGCATCCAGGATGGCGATGAGCGAGACTTCCGGTAAATCCAGCCCCTCGCGCAGCAGATTGATGCCTACGATAACGTCAAATACACCCATACGCAGATCGCGCAAAATCTCAGTCCGCTCAATCGTGTGTACTTCTGAATGTAAGTAGTGGACTTTGACGCCCATTTCCAGTAAATAATCGCTCAAATCTTCCGCCATACGTTTGGTCAGTGTCGTTACCAACACTCGCTCTCCCTGTTCCGTGCGCAGGCGAATTTCGCTCAGCAGATCGTCTACTTGTCCTTTGACCGGACGCACCTCCACTTCCGGGTCCAGAACGCCCGTGGGCCGGATGACTTGCTCCACAATCCGGTCGGAATGTTCCAGTTCAAACGGTCCCGGTGTGGCGCTGGTAAAAACGGCCTGATTGATCCGCTCGCCAAATTCCTCAAAGTTGAGTGGGCGATTGTCTAGGGCGCTGGGCAGCCGGAAGCCATACTCCACCAATGTTTGCTTCCGTTTCTGATCCCCGCTGTACATGGCCCGGACTTGGGGGATGGTCATATGGCTTTCGTCAATGATGAGCAGATAGTTGGCCGGGAAGTAATCCATCAATGTCCAGGGCGGTGTGCCTGGGGCGCGTTGATCCAGATGGCGGCTGTAATTTTCGATGCCGGAGGTAAAGCCGATTTCCCGCAGCATTTCCAGATCATAGCTGGCGCGTTGCTCGATGCGCTGTGCTTCCAGCAGCATATTTTTGGATTTGAAGTAGGCGATTTGCTGGTTGAGTTCTTCTTCAATGTCGTTGATGGCCTGGGCCAGCTTATCTTCATCGGTGACAAATTCGCGGGCCGGGAAGATTTTGACGCCGGTCATTTCCAGCAGCAGTTCTCCAGTTAGCGCGTCAAATTCGGTGATGCGTTCCACTTCATCCCCCCAAAACTCGATGGAGTAGGCAGTTTCAGCGTAAGCAGGGAAGATTTGCAGCGTATCGCCGCGCACCCGGAAGGTTCCCCGGCGCAGTTCCAGATCGTTGCGGTCGTACTGGATGTCTACCAGGCGGCGCAGCAAGTTATCACGGCGGTAGGTTTTGCCCCGCTCGATTTCTACGGTGACTTTGCCCCATGCCTCCGGGTTACCGATGCCGTAGATGCAGGAGACGGAGGCCACGATGATTACATCTTCCCGGCTGAGAAGGTTGGACATAGCCAGCAAGCGCAAACGGCCGATTTCCTCATTGATTTGGGTTTCTTTTTCGATGAAGAGGTCGTGCCGGGGCACATACGCTTCCGGCTGATAATAGTCGTAATAGCTGACGAAGTAGGAGACGCCGTTTTTGGGGAAAAATTCGCGGAATTCGGCGTATAGTTGGGCGGCCAGAGTTTTGTTGTGGGCGATGACCAGAGTGGGCCGTTGGGTTTGCTGGATGACGTTAGCCATCGTAAAGGTTTTGCCGGTACCGGTAGCCCCCAGCAGGGTTTGGAAACGATCCCCCGTTTCGACGCCTTCGACCAGTTGGGTTATGGCGTCGGGTTGATCGCCCATCGGTTGGAAGTCGGAAACAAGTTCAAATTTTGGCATCTGTTTCTCTCGAATGAATGCAGTAGTTGTTCAGAACGTAAGTTCCAATTCTACCACAAAATGGAGGAAAGGTTGATGGGAAATAAACGGCCGTTTCTCATCCACTCATCTCAAAAACAAAAACTGACGACCAGGTGTAAAATAGTTTACAGTTGGAATGTAGTCCGCATACCGGAAGCAAATCCCCAAACGATGTAGACTATGATCATATCAGGAAATTAGATGTAGCGGTAACAGTAAAGGTATTAAAAATCCAATTTTCCTCCTTTTCTCCTTCTTCTCCTCTTCCCGCAAAAAGCCTCGCAACGCGAGGCTTTTTGTTGTGTATTGGGTGATTATGTAATTGGGTAATTGGGTAATTACTCACTTACCCAATTACCCAATTACCTAAAGCAAATCTGTAACCAATTCTTTTTCGTGTTTCAGTTCTGCTTCCGTAACGGCGATTTTTTCTTTGGCAAAGTCGCTCCAGGTGAGGCCCTGAACGATGCTGTAGCCGCCGGCGCCGTCACTGGTGATGGGGAAGGAGAAGATCAAGCCTTCTTCAATGCCATAACTGCCATCGGAGGGAACGGCCGCAGAGAACCAGTTGCCTTCGGGTGTTTTGCTTTCAAAACTCATTACGTGATCCAGGGCAGCGTTGGCGGCTGAGGCGGCGGAAGATTTGCCCCGCGCGGCGATGATAGCAGCGCCCCGCTTCTGGACGGTGGTGATAAATTCGCCGCGCAGCCAATCGTGGTCGGTGATGACTTCCATGGCCGGCTGGCCGTTGATTTTGGCGTTTTCGGCGTCCGGGTATTGGGTGGCGCTGTGGTTGCCCCAGATGGTGACGTTGCTTACGGCCGTAACCGGCACGCCCGCTTTGGCAGCCAACTGGGAATATGCCCGGTTCTGATCCAGACGGGTAAGAGCGGCAAAGCGGTCATTGGGCACGTCTGAATTGTTCATGGCGATGAGGCAGTTGGTGTTGGCCGGATTACCTACCACCAGAACGCGCGCGTCATCGGCCGCATTGTTGAGGGCTTTGCCCTGGCCGACAAAGATAGGACCGTTGGTGCGGATGAGATCCCCCCGTTCCATGCCCTTGCCGCGCGGTTTGGAACCGACAAGCAAGGCCCAATTCACGCCGTCAAAAGCGACGTTGGGATCATCCGTGACGACGACGTTTTCCAGCAAGGGGAAGGCGCAGTCGTTCAATTCCATGACGACGCCTTCGAGGGCCGGTAAAACGGGCGTGATTTCCAGTAAATGCAGAGAAATTTTGGTGTCGTGGCCGAACACTTCTCCGGAGGCCAGACGGAAGAGGAGAGCATAACCAATTTGACCGGCAGCGCCTGTGACTGCCACTTTAACAGATTTTCGTTCCATTATCTTACTCCTGTTAACTATAATTTAGTGTAGTCGAACGCTTCAGTGGGAAGGTTGGCTACAAATTCGGATAAGGATATTTGTATTA
>JAJRTP010000537.1 GCA_024278255.1 Chloroflexota bacterium
CAAGTTGCATACTGAACGGGTTGTTGCCGTTGCCGGTTTAGTCAACTTTGCAAAAAGGAGTCGCTATGTTTATTAAGGTTCAAAAATGGGGAAAGGGGTAATCTGTCTTTCCCTCTTATTCTGAAATAACTCTAGTAATTCAAGGTCTTCTTCGGAGTAAGCATTAGGCGTGTAACTTTGTGTAGACATAGCACCAATAATCTGATCCCCAATTAGCAATGGCACACAAAGAACCGATTTTACCGACGTCGAACTGCCGTAACGGGCAAGGGAAAACGCCTTTTTCCTTGCCGGGTGATCTGCCAAGACCGTTTTTCCGGTACGTATGACGTAGCCGCCTATCCCCGCTTCAACGGGGAATTCATCTAAGGGATAACGTACGTCCCGGTCAATTTTCAGGAGATATTGGCTGTATGCGGCATTTGCTTCATACGAGCTGATCCAAAACGCATCATTGTCCATCAATTCGCCTACACTCTGGTAGGTTGTTTCCAGGATTGTATCCAGGTTAAGGTTGGCGCTGATGGCCTGCCCCAGACGCATAAGCACCACCAATTCGCTGGTGCGGCGGGCTGTGGCGGTTAACAGGCGGGCATTTTCAATGGCAATGGCAGCTTGTTGGCCCAAACTTGCCAGCATCTGTACATTGGCTTCATCAAAGGTGCGGCTGCTCCCTGCTATTTCGTAACAACTGAGAACACCAATGACCTGATCGGCAAAGAATAGCGGAACGCCGGCGACAGCTTGCCAGCAGCCGCGGGGATAGACGGCAGCTCTCCCTTGCCACTGATCGTAATCTTCAATGACCAATGGTTGGCCGCTTGCCAGCACACGGCCAGCTACGCCTTCACCTCTTTTTAATTGCGTGTGCATGAATTTTTCACCCGCTCCCTGAACAGCCATCAGTGAGAGTGTTTCCCGGTTAGAATCTGCGATGTATATGCTGCTGCCAGCAGCGCCTAGCAGTTTAACAGCGCGGGCAGCAATGGCGTTTAACAATTCGGTCATGTCCCGGCGGGCAGTTATGTCGAGAGCTATTTTGTGGAGAGCTATTGTTTGCTGTTCCAATTGTTTTTGTTTGGTGATGTCCCGCAACATGCAAGAAATGGCCATTGTTTCCCCAGCCTCATTTGGGATTGGGTTAAGGGAAACAGAAAACCAGAATTTTCCCAGGACAGTAGTTGAGTTTCGCTCGAAGTGAACTGCCAGGCCGGTTTCCAATACCTGGCGGTATTTTGTTTCGTAAAAGGCTGCTTCTGGCGCGGAATAGAAGTCGTGAATGGATTTGCTGGTTAAGCTGTCCTCCGGCCAACCCAAGCGGCTTAGTGTGTTGTTGTTGATTGTTATAAAACGGCCGTTGCGATCCAGAGAAAAGATAATGTCTTCAATAGAATCAATCAGCGTGCGGTATCTTGCTTCCGAGGCCTGCCAAGCTTCAGTTGTTTCTTGTAGGGAGTCGAAAATACGCGGGATTAAAAGTACCCCGAACAGCATTAAAACAGCGATCAACAGCGCTATGGATTCAGCAATTGGCCCTTTAACGGTGGCTTCTACTTGTGGCGAGAAAAAGCCGATAAACGTCACAATTCGTCGGGCGGCCATGAAAGTCAGGGCGGCTGCGATTAGCAGCCAGGCATAGCCGACTCCGTGAATTTTCCGATTTAAGCGCAGCGCATAAACGGCCGCCGCCAGTTGCAGTATGATTGATATGGAGAGGACGCTTAGAGTGAATACATTCATTCATTTGACCTTACTTCACTTTTACGCCCCTTTTGTTTGCGCTAAATTTTTAAGGTGAGCCAGCATCGCGCCCATACCATTAAGCCGCTGTCCGCTGAGAACCTCCTGAAGCCCCATTTGCCGGTAAAAATCAGGTGGAATCGCCAGCACGGATTCAGGCGCGGCCCAGCCCAGCCCTTGCTGTAAAATGAAAGCGAAGCCACGCACGGTAGGGGATTCGGCCGGGATGTCGAAATGGAAATAGATACGGCCGTCCTGCTTTTCGGGATATATAAAGACTGGCGTCATACACTCATGTACCTGATCCATGTCCGCCTGTTTGCCCTCCAGCCAGTGGGGCAGGGGAGGCAGGCTTTCCGAAAACTCCAACAGATACTCCAGCTTTTCCCGGCCTTCCAGGAAGCTAAAGTCTTCAACGATTTCTTCTAATTTTTCCGGTAATTGATTCATTTGCTGTACCTCGTGATTAGTGATTTAGTTATTTTAGCACAAGAGTACAACAGATTAAGAAAATAACAGATAAGATACAAAAATCTGTTCCTTTCCCAATCTGATGTACTCTCCAGGGGCAGGGGAACGTATCTTGTCAAAGCAACTATATAATTAAACTAACTTTAATTAGTTTAATTATAAATAAACCAGACAATATCGCCTCACTCCTAAAATAGAGTACAATTGACGGCAAAGTCAGAAACTGTTTTGTATTTAAGCAAATGTGGGAAGCGTATGGAAAATTCTGATTACAAACCTACCGTGTCACAAGAAGAGATAACGGCCGTAACCCACGGCTACCACGGCGACCCCTTCAGTATACTGGGGCCACACCAATTGGACGATGGCGTCGTTATTCGCGCCTTTCTGCCCCAGGCAGCTTTGGCTGCCGTGCATTTGGACGGGCAAGACATCCCCATGCAAAAGATAGACGCGGCGGGTTTTTATGAAGTTATCTTGCCGCAGCGCCAACTGCCGCTGGATTACCAACTGGTCATCATAACCTATGGCGAAGATCGCCTGCTACACGAAGACCCTTACGCTTTTCCACCCGTTTTAACCGATTTTGACGAGTATTTGATGGCGGAAGGCAAACACCAGCGCATTTATGACAAGCTGGGCGCGCATTTGTGGGAACTAAACGGCCGTACCGGTACCCTTTTCGCCGTCTGGGCGCCCAGTGCCCTGCGTGTCAGCGTCATCGGTGACTTTAATGAGTGGGACGGCCGTCGTCATCCCATGCGATTTCACCATGATAGCGGCATCTGGGAACTGTTCATTCCCGGTCTGGGTGAGGGCACATTGTACAAATACGAAATCAAAACCCGCTATAAAGAGTACACCGTCGCCAAAGCCGATCCGGTGGCTTTTGCTGCCGAACTCCGCCCCAATACTGCCTCTGTTGTCTGGAACATTGACAAATACGAATGGCAAGACATTACCTGGCAAGAGCGAGGCCAGGCAGATCGCAATGCTCTGAACCGGCCTATGGCAATTTACGAACTCCATCTGGGGTCCTGGCGGCGTAAAGACAACAATGAATACCTCAGCTACACTGATTTAATTGAAGAACTAATCCCCTACGTCCAGGAAATGGGCTTTAGCCACATCGAACTGATGCCTATTGCTGAGCATCCCTTTGATGGCTCCTGGGGCTACCAGGTGACAGGTTTCTTTGCGCCCACCAGCCGCTTTGGCACGCCGGAGCAGTTTATGGCTTTTGTAGATGCCTGCCATCAGGCCAACATCGGTGTGATTCTGGATTGGGTGCCGGCCCACTTCCCCACTGACCAGCATGGCCTTAGTTTCTTTGATGGCACACATCTATACGAACACGCCGATCCCCGCCTGGGCACGCAGCCAGATTGGGGGACATTGGTGTTTAATTACGGCCGTAACGAAGTCCGCCAATTCCTCATCAGCAACGCCCTCTTCTGGCTGGATAAATATCACATAGACGGCCTGCGCGTAGACGCCGTGGCCTCCATGCTCTACCTGGACTTTTCCCGTGAGCCGGGCGAATGGCTGCCCAACCAATACGGCGGCCGGGAAAATCTGGATGCCATCGCCTTCCTGCGCGAATTTAACAATCGGGTACACGAACATTATCCCCACGCCCGCACCTTTGCCGAAGAATCAACTGCCTGGGGCGGCGTCACCCACCCCACCAGCGAAGGCGGCCTGGGCTTTGACCTGAAATGGAACATGGGCTGGATGCACGACACCCTGCGCTACATGAGCAACGAACCCATCTATCGCGCCTACCATCAAGGGTCACTGACTTTTTCCATGCTCTACGCCTTCACCGAAAAGTTTGTCCTCCCCCTCTCTCACGATGAGGTCGTCCACCTGAAAAAAAGTATGCTGGACAAGATGCCTGGCGACGTTTGGCAGAAGTTCGCCAACTTGCGCCTGCTCTATGGTTACCAATGGGCCCACCCCGGTAAAAAGCTGCTCTTCATGGGCGGCGAATTCGGCCAATGGCATGAATGGACGGAAGCGCACAGCCTGGATTGGCATCTGCTAGATGAAGATAAAAAACATCGCGGCTTGCAGCGCTTTATGGCTGACTTGAACCGGTTTTACCAACAGCAGCCCCCTCTTTATGAAAATGATTTTTCCTGGGATGGCTTTACCTGGATAGACTTTCGCGACAGCCAGCGCAGTATTTTAGCTTTTGCCCGCCATGCCCCGCAAGCAGGCGAAACATTATTGGTCGCTTGCAACTTCACGCCGGTTGTGCGGGATGGCTATCGTCTGGGCGTGCCTGTGGCTGGGGAATATGTGGAACTATTGAACAGCGACCAGACTATTTACGGCGGCAGTAATGTTATTAACGAAGGCTCTTTTCCCACTGAAGATGTCCCCTGGCATGATCAACCTTACTCGATTCAGATCACTTTGCCACCATTAGGTGTGCTTTTCATAAAAATCATCGATCCAGAGACGGATTTATAGGGAAATTCTTTTGAAGTATTATCAATGTATCCTATAATTGCCCCACTATTGGGTTCTATATATTCAAATTAAGGAAGTGGTGAAAAAATGAGTGATGAAACAACAACCAGTGATGAAGGAGTTGTTGGTGTGGGTATGATTGTGGCCGCCTACAATGACGAAGATGCTGCTAAAGAAGTTTTTGGAGCTATGAAACAGGCCAAGAAATCCGGTGATTTCTATTTCGAAGATGCCGCTGTAATCCACCAGGACAAAAAAGGCAAGGTGCATATTAAAGAAACAGGTGATATGAGTACTGGCAAAGGTGCTGGTATCGGCGCTGTAATTGGCGGGTTGATTGGTATTTTGGGCGGGCCGGCTGGCATCGCTTTGGGCGCCGGTGCTGGCGCTGCTATCGGCGGCGTCGCCGCGCATGGCGATGCTGGATACAGTGACAAGTCTCTTAAAACAATTGGTGGAGGGCTTTTGCCCGGTACATCCGCTGTGATAGCCATTACCAGTGGTGAGTTCCTGCACGCTGTTCGGAAAGAAGTACCTGAGTCGGAGACTTTGGCTTTTTCCAGAGAGTTGGCCTCTGATATTCATGACAGTCTGCAAGCTGGGCAAGATGTTGTGTATGGCCTGGCCATTACCGAAAATGCTTTGGGTATGACCCGGATTGCTGCCGATGATGAATCAGCTTCTGTCTTTTTCGTTGCCGCTGATGCAGACACGGCCGTAGTCGGTGCTGCTGTGGCCACTGATGAAGACGCTGAAGGTGTTGTCGTTGTGGCTACTGATGAAGAAGCACCAGATGCCCCCGCCGATGATAGTGGCGATTCGGATGCCGCCACAGATGATGGTGGTGAAGAAGCAAGCAGTTAAGATAATTGCGCTGTAGTTTGAAAGTAGAAAGCTGCCAGTCTCGACTGAAATTCTTCGGGGCTGGCGGTTTTTTCTGTAAATTGAGAATTTGCACTCCCTACAAATTGTGTTATCATCTCCGTCGCTCTCACGCCTCTGGTAGAAATCAGGGACTTAAGAAGCGTCCATCGTTAAATTACAAAATATGAACAACCGCACAGTGACATTTGAGGCAAATTGCTGAGTCATTAATGAATGTTGCTATAATCGGAGGATAGAAAATTGGCTAATATACAATCTGCCAAGAAACGAATTCGGCAAAACAAAAAACGGGCAGAACACAACCGGATTTACCGGTCTTCGGCCCGGACTTATATCAGGAAAGCCCGCATGTACATTGATGCTGGACAACTTGACGAAGCGCAAGCACAGGCGAACCAAGCCTATATCATCCTGGATAAAGCGGCCCGCAGGCACGTCATTCATCCCCGCAATGCGGCTCGCCGTAAAGGACGCCTGATGGCGGCTCTGGCGGCGGCTCAGAAACAAGCCAGCCAGTAATTCGTTGTGGCAGCAAAGGCGAAAATGGCCCGGATTATACCGGGCTTTTTGTTTGCCTTTGACCATTTTCGGCAGCCACGGCCGTAAACGCCTTCACCGTTTCAGCCATCTTTTCCAGACGGGTGATGATACGGCCGTCCACCTCTTCCCCCGTCATCCCTGTTAGCAGCTCAATCGCCTCATCCACTGTTTCTACTGCATAGATATGGAACTGGCCGTCCGCCACGGCCTGAACGACTGCCTGCTTCAACATAAGATGGCGCACATTGGCTGCCGGAATGAGGACGCCCTGTTCGCCGGTCAGTCCGCGCGTTTGGCAAAGCTCGAAGAAGCCTTCAATTTTTTCATTGACCCCGCCGATAGCCTGCACCTGCCCTTTTTGGTTGACCGATCCGGTAACGGCCAACGATTGTTTGATGGGTGCATCCGCCAGCGCTGACATGAGCGCGGCCAATTCGGCTAACGAGGCGCTGTCGCCTTCCACTTCACTGTAAGATTGCTCAAAGACCAGCGTGGCGGAGAGGGAAAACGGCCGTTCCCCGGCATAACGCGCCCCCAGAAATCCGGTCAGAATCATTACCCCTTTGGAATGAATTGGGCCGCCCATCTCCACCTGCCGCTCGATGTCTATCACCTCCCCCTTCCCCAGGCGGATGCGGGCCGTGATGCGGTTGGGCTTGCCAAAGGCGACGTTGCCTAAATCGTAAACAGCCAGGCCGTTAATCTGACCGGTCACCGCGTCTTCGCTGTCAATGAGCAGAGTGCGCTGCATCATGGCTTCCAGAATACGTTCCCGGATGCGGCCGGCGCGGTATTCCTGGGCATCCAGCGCTTTTTGCACGTCTACGGCCGTGACAAATTCATGCCCTGCTTCGCCCGCCCAATAATTAGCTTCCCGCAAAACGTCGCTGATCGTTTGCATGTGCGTGGTCAACTTTTCAGCGTCGCCGGCAATGCGGGCGCTATGTTCGATGATGCGGGCTACGGCCGTTCTGTCAAAGTGGCGCAGTTCCTCCTTACGGGCCAACCCGGCCACCAAACGGGCATAAGCCAGATCGTTTTCCGGGCTGCGCGGCATATCATCCTCAAAATCGGCCGAAATTTTGAACAATTCGCCAAAGTCGGGATCATAGTG
>JAJRTP010000538.1 GCA_024278255.1 Chloroflexota bacterium
CAACTAAGTTGTAAAACAGTTGCACCCCTTATTTGCGGTTAGCCGCAAATCTTAAATTCCAATGCAAATCTAATGGTTTGCCAAGAAGGGAACAGGGATTAATTAAATGGCAAAATTACCAACCAAAAATTATGCACGTATGACCGATCCGCTGGCATTGCCGTCATTGATTGACATTCAGCTAGATTCTTTCAAACAGTTTATTGAAGAAAGTTTGTCTGAATTGTTTAATGAGATTTCTCCCATCGAGAGCTTTAATGGCAATCTGAAGCTGTTTTTCCCCAGTAAACGGCCGGAGGTAGAAGGATTTGATCTGAAATACTGGTTTGGTGAACCCAAGTACACGGTGGAAGAGTGTGTGGAGCGGGATATGAGCTATGCGGCCCCGCTGCATGTGAAGGCGATGCTCTACAGCACGGATCTGGATCAGCCCATTGTGCAGGAAATTTTTATGGGAGATTTTCCCTTAATGACGCCGGCCGGTACTTTCATTATCAATGGAACGGAACGGGTGGTGGTCAGCCAGTTGATCCGTTCTCCCGGCGCTTACTTTGAGGTACAGGAAGAACGCACGACGGGACGGCCGTTAGCCATGGGCAAACTCATCCCGGACCGCGGCGCCTGGATGGAGTTTGAAACACGCAAAACTGATTACATCACCGTCAAATTTAACCGCAAGCGCACCGTACCGGTCACTTTATTCTTACGAGCCATGGCCGCCATTGATGACGGCTTGGACAATCCGCTTATTAAAGAAGGGACTGATGAAGAACTCCTGGCCCTTTTTGAAGATGTGGATACCAACAGCGAACATCTTTACATCCAGGGCAGCATTGAGCAGGAACCGGCCTGGGATGATCCTAAGAAAACAGTGGCCCAGCAAGCGTTGATTGAGTTTTACAAACGGATGCGTCCGGGCGACCCGCCTACACTGGATAATGCGACGCAATTTTTCCGGGAACAGTTATACGATCCGCGCCGCTATGATCTGGCGCGGGTGGGCCGTTATAAATTGAATAAGCATCTGGATTTGAATGATATTGTACCCCTGGAGCATCGCACGATTACGCAGCATGACATTGTGCGGCTGGTTAAGCGGATGGTCCGTATTAACAATGGCGAACTTGGCCCGGATGATATTGATCATTTGGGTAATCGCCGGGTAAAAACGGTAGGCGAACTGCTTCAGGCTAAACTGCGTGTGGGCTTGCGCCGTATGGAACGGGTGGTGCGGGAACGTATGTCTATCCGGGATAGCGATTCGGTGACGCCGGTAACGCTGATTAATATTCGGCCGGTGGTAGCAGCCGTGCGCGAGTTCTTTGGCAGTTCGCAGTTGAGCCAGTTTATGGAGCAGGCGAATCCGCTGGCGGAGTTGACGCATAAGCGGACGTTGTCGGCGCTGGGGCCGGGTGGTTTGCGCCGGGAACGGGCCGGGTTTGAGGTGCGTGATGTGCATCATAGTCATTACGGCCGTATCTGCCCCATCGAGACGCCGGAAGGGCCGAATATTGGTTTGATTGGCCGGTTGGCTAGTTACGGCCGTGTCAACAAATACGGCTTCATTGAGACGCCCTACCGCAAAGTCAAAAACAAACTGCCCGTCGGTGATGAACTGCTGGGCCATGATGCCTTCAAAAATATCGTAGACCCGGATAGCGGCGAGATCATCGTCGGGGCCGGCGAGGAAATCCTTAAGAAGCACATCAAAGCCATGAAAAAGGCAAAGCTGGACGAAGTGGAAGTGACGCCTTTTGTCACTGACGAAATTTTCTACATGTCGGCAGACGAGGAAGATCCATACAGTATTGCCCAGGCCAGCGCTCACCTGGATGACAAAGACCAGTTTGAAGATAAACGGGTGGCTGCCCGGCGTAACCAGCAGTTCCGTTTTGCCTCAGTGCAGCGGATCGATTACATTGATGTGGCGCCCCGCCAGATTGTGGGGATTTCCGCCGCGTTGATTCCTTTCCTGGATCATGACGATGCCAACCGCGCCCTGATGGGTTCCAATATGCAGCGTCAGGCCGTCCCTTTGCTGCAGCCCGATGCCTCCGTGGTTAGTACAGGGATGGAGCAGCAGGCAGCGATTAACTCTGGTCAGATTATTGTGGCTAAGGAAAATGGCGAAGTGATCAGCGTCACCGGTGACAAGATTGTGACGGTAGGGGATGAAGGTACGCACGTTTACAATTTGCGTAAATATGAACGATCCAATCAAAGCACCTGCATTGACCAACGGCCTACTGTAAGGAAAGGGCAGCGCGTCCGGGTCGGTGATGTTTTGGCGGATTCGTCCTCTACGGAATTTGGCGAACTGGCTTTAGGTCAGGACGTATTGGTGGCTTTCCTTTCCTGGGAAGGTGGCAACTACGAAGATGCTATTCTGGTCAGTGAACGGATGGTGCGGGAGGATCAATTTACTTCGGTGCATATCGAGAAGCATGAAGTAGAAGCCCGTGACACCAAACTTGGCCCGGAAGAAATTACTTATGATATTCCCAACGTCAGCGAAGATTCTCTGAAGGATTTGGATGAGCGAGGCATTATCCGCGTGGGCGCCGATGTGAACGAATTGGACATCCTGGTGGGCAAAATTACGCCTAAGGGTGAAAAAGAACTTAGCCCGGAAGAGAAGCTGCTGCGGGCTATCTTTGGCGATAAGGCCCGCGAAGTGAAGGATTCCAGCTTGCGGATGCCGCACGGTTCCCGCGGTAAAGTAGTGGATGTCCACGTCTTTGACCGCCAGCATGACCGGGATTTACCGGCCGGGGTAGAGACGATGGTGCGTGTCAGCGTAGCTGAACGACGTAAACTGTCGGTAGGTGACAAGATGGCCGGCCGTCATGGTAATAAGGGTGTGATTTCCATGATTGTGCCGATTGAAGATATGCCATTCCTGGATGATGGGACGCCGATTGATATTATTCTCAGCCCGCTGGGTGTGCCCGGCCGGATGAATATCGGCCAGGTATTGGAAACACATCTGGGTTGGGCGGCCTCCCGTTTGGGCTTCCGGGCGATCACGCCGGTGTTTGACGGCGCGCAGGAAATTGAAATTTCGGCAGAGTTGGCTCGCGCCTGGTTGTTGGAATATGCCTGGCAAACGGCCGTAGACTGGGCCTGGGACTGGCTCGAAGAGATGGATTACGACCTGGAGCAGTTAGAAGATGATGATGAAGCTCGGCGCCTCTTTGTTGTCGGCTGGTTGGGTGAAGAAGGGTATGACATTGAACAACTGGAAACGGATGAATGGTACGCTAAATATGCTGTCACCCGTGAATGGCTGCGGAACGAAGAGATAGACCCGGACATGGTTTTGCCGGACAGAGAAACTGCCCAGACCATGCGTAAAAAGGATTGGGCGCCTTTGCTGGAACCTGCTATTGAGGCTTGTACACGTATGTGGTATACGCATATTCTGGAAAAATATGGCGATGAACTGCCGAAGGAACTGCACGTTGATCCCCGTAAAACGGATGTGGAAGAGCTGCAACGGCTGGCGAATCAGATTACTGTCCTGACCCATCTGCCGCTGCCTATTTTGGGCAAGGAAAAATTGATTGACGGGAAGACGGGACGGCCGTTTGACGAGCCGGTTACCGTGGGTAAAGTGCATATGTTGAAGCTGGCCCATCTGGTTGAAGACAAGGCCCATGCCCGTTCTACCGGCCCGTACTCGCTGGTAACGCAGCAGCCATTGGGTGGTAAGGCCCAGTTTGGCGGCCAGCGTTTTGGCGAGATGGAAGTGTGGGCGCTGGAAGCGTATGGCGCGGCGCACACCTTGCAGGAAATGCTGACGGTTAAATCGGATGACGTTATTGGCCGGGTGAAGACGTATGAGTCCATCGTCAAGAATGAGCCGATTGAGGAACCGGGCGTTCCGGCTTCTTTCCGTGTGTTGGTGAAGGAGCTGCAAAGCCTGGGTCTGGCTGTGGAAGCAGAGACAGAATCGGGTGAAATGGTGCGTTTTGGCAAGGAAGATGACAAGCGAAATCGCCGTTATGCTGGCACGGGGTTGATGGATTTAGCTCGTGGACGACGCTGATCAGTATTCAGTAAGCAGTTTTCAGTAATCAGTGGCCTGGTTTTCCCGAATGGGGAGCCAGGCCTTTTTTGTTGGACGATTTGGCAAATCGTCCTCTGGAGCGGCCATGATTGAGAAGACGATTTCTACGGCAACGGCCCGCCGGCTGTATGATTGGTTGGGGCGCAGGCATGATGTAGGGGAGCGGTATGAGCGGCTGGCGAAGGAGCGGGGGCTGGCGCTGCTGGATTTGGCGCCAGGGCAGGCGGTGTTGAATGTGGGGGTGGGGACGGGTAAGGAGCAGCAGGTTTTGGAAACGGCCGTATCCCCCCATGGTCTGCCGGTTGCCCTGGATATTTCCCGTAAAATGCTGCAAATTACCCGCGAACGAGCCGGGCATACCCGCCTGTGCGAAGCAGACATTCACGCTTTACCTTTTGCTTCGGCCAGTTTTGACCGGCTGTTTTGTACCTACGTGCTGGATTTGATCCCTCTGGCCGATCTGCCGGGGATTTTGGGGGAATTTCATCGGGTGCTGCGGCGGGACGTCCGTATGGTGCTGGTGTCGCTGACGGAAGGAGTGGATCGGGGTAGTAAGTTGGTGGTCGGGGTGTGGACGGCCGTTTATCAGATTTCCCCGGTGGCTTGTGGCGGCTGTCGTCCCTTACACATGGAGAAGATGGTGGTGCAGGCTGGCTTTCGGGATGTTACCCGTGAGGTTGTGGTGCAGATGGGTGTGCCGAGTGAGGTGGTTACGGCCGTCGCCTGATACGCCATTTCCCTTATTCCATTCCGTTCCCATCTCGTGTACAATATTCTTGTCAGGCAGGGCATATTTACCGAATACCGATAACCGTTTACCGACAACCCCATAGGAGGACAGATGGACAGCGCAAAGTTTGTCAGTTTCAGCAGCGATCAGGATTTAGACCAGCTACCGGCCGGAGAGGTTTTTACAGCGACGTGGCGGGTGCGTAATACCGGCAGCACGACGTGGGGGGACGGCTACAACGTTGTCCACATTCACGCCAACGAAGGCAGTACCCTGATGACCGAAAAAGCCAGCTATCCATTGACCGAAGTCGCTTCCCTGTCCAGCGTGCGGCCGGGAGACGAGGTGGAAATCAGCTTGCCAATGACAGCGCCGGCCCCGCGCAGCAAGCGATATTTCACCGATTGGCAGTTGCAAAACCCGGCCGGTGAGCTATTCGGCGAAGTAATCTGGCTACGGGTGGTGACGACAAAGCCAAAAGATACACCGCCCCCCACCGGTTTGCGGGAGAGCAACAGCCAATATATTGATGACGACACCATCCCTGATGGCACGCCGCTGGAGGAAGGTACCGCATTTATCAAAAATTGGGCGGTAAAGAATACGGGCAAACGTAAATGGAACAAGGCTTACCGTCTGGTATTTGTCAATGGCGACCGGGAGATGAGCGGCTCTATGACGCATACTGTGCCGGCGGCAGTTCCCGGCGAAGAGGTCATTCTCTCCATCCCCATGACAGCCCCGCCCGCCCGAAATGAGCCATACATCAGCTCCTGGCGGCTGCACGATGACCGGAATGTGCCTTTTGGCGATCATTTTTGGGTGAAAATTTTTTCCACGGCCAGGATAGATGGTTTTGGCATCCAGCCGTATTCGCAAAATGACCCGCGCTGGAAAAACAACATTTTAGGTACAGGGCCGCGCACGATGAGCGAATTCGGCTGTCTGGTCTCTTCTTTTGCCATGATGTTAAGTGCTTACGGGGAAAATATGACGCCCTGGGAACTGGATCAGAAACTGCTGCAAATGCCGCCGGGGCAGGGCTTTGACGGTTCCAACGTCTATTTTGCTGCGCCTGCTTTTCTGATCGGGCACATTAAATTTCATGGCAACTGGAAGCCCCGCCCGGAAACAGGGGCCACGTTTGCTCAATTTGACCCCAACCTGATTGCCCGCATTGACCAGGAATTGCAGAATGGGCAGGCGGTGCTGGTGCAGGTAGACCGCAACCCCACCAATCCTTACAACATTTCGGTGGAGCAGCATTGGGTGTACGTGCTGGGGCGGCAGGGGGAGGATTATCTGATTTTGGACCCGATTGACGGCCGTCCCGTGTCCTTGCTGGCCAAGTATGGGGCGCAAACCAGGGCGCAAACGTCGGCGGA
>JAJRTP010000040.1 GCA_024278255.1 Chloroflexota bacterium
AAAAGCTGGAAACCGGGCTGGTGCGGGGCGCATTTAAGGATAACAAGGCAGAAGCGCAGGCGGAATTGCGTTTATTTCAGACGTTGAATGAGACATTGGGGGAGGAACGGCCGTTACGCGCTCTCGATCTCACAGAAGACCAACTCAAATCCCTGCGCGGCTATGGTCTACTCACTCTCAAACCGGTCATTGTTATCCTCAACATCGGCGACGACCAGGATGAGATCACCCTGGACTATGACCTGCCCCACACGGTTGTAACCAATTTGCGGGGCAAGCTGGAGATGGAACTGGCTCAACTGAGCGCCGAAGGAGACGAGGAATCTCTGGAGATGTTTATGGCGGAGTACGGCGTCGCGGAACTGAGTTTGGATAAAGTGATTCGCCTCAGCTATGATTTGATGGGGCTGCAATCCTTCTTTACGGTGGGGGAAGATGAGGTGCGGGCCTGGACGATTAAGCGGGGGGCTACGGCCGTGGACGCCGCCGCCACCATCCATACTGACCTGGCCAAAGGCTTCATCCGTGCCGAGACAGTAGCCTACGACGATCTCATCAGCCTGGGCAGTATGGCTGCTGCTCGCAGCGCCGGTAAACTGCGCCAGGAAGGCAAAACCTACATCGTGCAGGATGGCGACGTAATCAACATCAAGTTCAATTTGTAAACCACAGATGACTACCGAAGAGAGGGATGAACACGGATATGATGTGATCGTGTCCATGGGCAAAGCCAACGCCATTGCTTTTGCCATGATTCCGGTAGCTTTTGGGCTGTTTTACCTGCCGTACTGGTGGATTTGGGGGCCGGACAGTTTGTGGCAGTTTTCGGCACGGCCGTTTCTGGATTTCCTGCTTTTCATGGCAGCATTTGCGGTAGGGATTGTGGCGCATGAGGGGCTGCACGCGCTGGGCTTCATCTGGATTGGCAAAGCGCCCCGCTCCTCCATTCGTTTTGGTATTTTGTGGCGAGGGCTGGCACCTTACGCCCATTGCAGCACGGCCGTCACAGCGACGGCTTATCGCTGGACGCTGGCTCTGCCAGGACTGGTACTGGGAGTGCTGCCGGCCGCGCTGGGTATTGCTTTGGGGAATTGGTGGCTGATGGTGTACGGCGCGTTGATGTTTATGGCGGCTGGTGGGGATACGGCCGTACTCCTGGCCATCCGTTCCTTACCGGGCAAGGTGATGGTAAAAGACCATCCCAGTAAGGTGGGGTGTGTGGTTTTGAAAGAGCAGTAATCAGTTTTCAGTGATCAGTTTTCAGTATTCAGTTTTCAGCGGGCGTTACTGAACACTGGCGACTGAAAACTGAAAACTGAAATCAGTCGCTCACGCTTTCAGCCTTCACCAGAGCATTGGCGGCCAGTTGGGCCACAATCCCCAGGAGGATGAGATCGGTTTGGGTGAATTCCTTGCGGTCACTTTTGTTAAGCGCCTGAATGACACCCATCACCAGATCATCCCGCTGGATGGGAACGCAGAGCATGGAGCGGGTTTTGAACTCGAAAATCTTGTCCACGTTCCCGGAAAAACGGGGGTCGGTGTAGACGTTGGCGATGATTTGCGGTTCGGCATATTGGGCTACCCAGCCGGCAATGCCCATGCCGATGGGGATGCGGTGATGCAGCAGTTTTTCCCGGATACGGCCGTGAACGGCCACAAACACCAGTTCTCCCTTTTCTTCATCAACCAACAGCAACGAGCCATCCTGGGCATTGATACTGGTCAACGCAGACAACAGGATTTCATCCAGGAGTTTCATGACGTTGGTGCGCGGGGAAATTTTTACGGCCGTTTGGCTCAGTTTGCCCAAGGTGCGAAAGATGTGCCGCAAATGAACAACTTCCTCCCGCAGCATCTCGTTTTCTTCTTTGAGCCGGATGTTCTCTTGCTGTAAAAAGTGAAAAGTGCCGCGGACTTCGTTGGTCACCATAGCTGCCTCCGTAAATGCGGTTTGTGACGGGGGTACGGCCGTGACAAACCAGACGCTATTAGGCCACGTTAGACCTGCACACTGCTGACTAACAACAGGCAAGGAATCTTTTTCTCATAAAAACATTATAGCACGGGAATCAAAGAATCAAACATCAGATTGCGGCAAACGCCAATACATATTGTGATTATCCCGGGCCATAAACTGCTCAACCACCAAAGCCCGCCGCCAATAAGCCGCATCCGGGTGGAATTGCTTGATGATTTCATTCAAGTCCAACTCATAATACTGGCGATCCATCTCAAATTGATCGGCCAGCCATTGCAGAATCACCCGTTCCTTTTTGCGTTTGCTGGGGATTTGTTTAATGCGATTGCCGTCCATGTACACCCGCAAAACCTTGTCTTCCCAGGCCGTGCTGGTTTCCTCATCATCCACCAGCGTGGCCAGATTGCTTTGGGAGAACATATCTTTGCTCATCCCTTCCAGAAATTGGCTGTTGAGCCAGTAGATGCGGTTATTGCCTTCAGCCCGCACGTCTACCAGCCCCAGTTCTTTCATGGCTGCCAGGTGATGGGAAATAGTCGGTTCGCGTAAGTCGAGGAGAACCGCCAGCTCGCCTACACTGCGCTCGTCATTGGCCAGCAGTCCCAAAATTTTCAGGCGGCTTTCATTGCCCAACACTTTGAAGAAGCGGAGCAGGGTTTCAAATTGATCTTGACTCATCACTTATATTCCTTTCCACTGTTTTTGCGCCAGTGGATGATTTGTATTTAGATACTCTTTTATTTAGATATATATCTAAATAGAAGAGTATCTAAATAGGACAGTTTTGTCAAGTCCTGTTTTGCAGAAGGTCTGTGTTACAATCTTTTGGTGGGCAGAAGGAAGGGTTATGAGTATGACTTTGTTTGTTTTGTTGTATGGTTTTACGGCGTGGCTGGGCTTTTATCTGCTGGAACGCGGCTGGCAGCGGTGGTGGATGCGGCTGGCGGGGCTGGCTTTGCTGGCTTATGCCGTAGCATTGGCCTTGGCTGTGCTAAATCCCTATGTGCCCTCGACGCAAACGGCCGTACAAATGCTGCGTCTCATCCCCCTGTCTATCCTGCTGGCAACGCTGTTTTTGCTGGGAGCAGTGGTAGCCATCGCCCCCGGATTTGCCGCCTGGAACCAACGGCTGGAACAGCAAAAACGGCCGTTCACCCTGATCTGGTTGAGCCTCATCCTCTATTCCCTGGGTCTGGCACTGCTGATTTTTCTGCCGGCCGCTTCCGGCTGGCGGGTGTGGGTCATGGCTGGATCTGGACTGGCGCTTTTACTGGCGGGGTTGGGCACAGCCATCCTCTACGCACAGGATGTTGGACAGGTCTGGTATCCACACCTGATTCGCTCGTTAGATTATGCCTTTTTTACGGCCGTCCTCTTTGGCGGTCAGATTGTTTTGGCGATGGCCTTTTACTTTGGCGTCACCTTTCCCACGCTGCTGTTACTGCTGGGGGTGATTACAGCCGCCGTACTGGTGATCGTGTTTGTCGGGCCGGTGCAAACGGCCGTAGACCACATCGCCTTTTCCCGACTGCCCCAAATTCGCCACGCCCGTTCCGAACTGCGGGCAGAATCGGATGCCGCCCAACTGGTCAACCCTTCCCTGGATTTGCTGGAGTTGGATGAAGCGACGTTTACCCAACACACACGCCGCGCCTTGAGCCAGTTGGGCAACCTGCCCCGGCTGGCAGCCAATCCGCTGACTTACCTGCCGTTGGTGGAGATGCGCTTGCAGGCAGACGGCCATGAAGACCACACCCTCTCCCGCGCCGCCGAACTGAAAGCAATTCTGACGGAAAGTATTGCCCGCCTCAAACCGCCGGGAGACGAAGCGTTTGGCACAACAGCCGCCTGGCGACATTATAACGCGCTCTATTTCCCTTATGTGATGGGATTACGGCCGTACACCCGCCACCACGTCTCTGCGGAAAATGGGGATACGCCCGCAGCTCAAGCCGCCGACTGGTTCCGCAGCCAGGTTCCCCAGCGCACCCTCTACAACTGGCAAAATGATGCCGCCCGCCTCATCGCCCGCGATCTGCGGGAACGCTCCCGTCAAAAAATTTAATGAACTAAAACCACAGATTACACAGATTGCACAGATTGAACCGCTGTATCTGTGAAATCTGTGCAATCTGTGGCTTATTTTGGCACTGTTTGGCACTGTTTTTCATAGATTTGGCAGGGTTACGGCCGTATGCTGGAACCATCTAACCGAACGAATTGTCAAACAAACTTTATTGACAATCGAATTCAACCATAGATGACGCAGATTTTTATCCGGCAAACAATTCCATCTGCGAAATCGGCGTAATCTGCGGTTCACCAATGGAGGTGTTTCCATGCAAACAAATTCTGTGAAATCTGAGAGTTACAGCGGCGAAAAGGACAAACTACTGCGCTACACCCTGCGCGGCAATGCGGCTTTTTCGGCCGTAAGCGGGGTGATTGCCATTTTGGCCGCTGCCCCGATTGCCGCTTTTATGGGCCTGGCCTCGCCGCTCATTTTACTGGTCATCGGTGTGGGGCTGCTGCCTTTTGCCTTTCTCGTCTACAAGGTGTCCACGATGACGGCCGTCAAACCGCTCTTTGCCAAGGAAATCCTGGCGCTGGATTTACTTTGGATAGCAGGCAGTCTGGCTATTTTGTTGGTTGATTGGCCGCCGCTGACGACGAACGGCCGTCGGCTGGTAGCAGTTCTGGCTGACATAGTTGCCGTCTTTGCTCTTTTAGAATTTGTGGGCCTACGCCGGCTGCAACAAGATTAGTGCTGATTTCCCCGGAAACTTGGAGTTTCCGGGGAAATGAAAGGGGATTGCCGCTGTTTTGCCAGGGGGACGACCGTTCCACCCGCCGGTAGATGCGCCCAAAAGAATCGCTTAACCATTACAATACATCACCCATCAGAAAACGACCAATCTTCCAGTGAAGCAAAATATTCCAACAGGGAGCGATGGATAAAAATATACCCGCCGCCAACACGGCGCAGTAACCCCAATGCGACCATACTGTCTAGCCAAGGAACGAGCTTCGATGGCAGCAAATTTTGGCGTGCCAGAACAACCCACAGCGCCTTATGTTGGCACCAAGCCAGCCCCCCGAACCAGGTAAAAGTAAGCGGTAGAACAATAATTGAAAAAGGTAGTGCTGGAAACAAAACAACCAAGATACCGAATCCCAATAGAGTCATTTTAAAACCGTTTTTTAGGGAAGCACGTACCCCCTCCCCCGGTTTCGGCCGTTTATCAACCAACGGCGTATCCAGAAAAGCCAAGACAAAGCTACTCAACCCGCCAATCAACCCACCAAACATCCCAACCAACAGCCCGGCCCCCAATCCGGCCCACAGTCCGGCCCACAGTCTGCCAATCAGCGCGAAACTCGATTCGTCACTTACTACGCCAATCAGACCGCCAACCAGACCTCCAACCAGACCGAAAATCAGCCCAAAAACCAGCCCATAGAAGCCACCTTGTTTAATATAACGAAAAACCCTTTGTCTTGCGGGCTTAAGTAGCGTCACGCGCTCTCGTAATTGAATCTCAAAGACCCAACTAGTAAGAACGCCCGCACTGAGAATCATTCCCAGCCCAAACAACAACCCGAAAACAAGACTAAAATATAGATCAATACTCAGCCCGACTTCACTCGGCTCCCCTGTCTGCTGCATAATCAGTGCAAAAACTAGCCCAACAATCAACCCAATAATCAGCCCGCCAATAACGGCTCGTAGTTTTGGTGAGCGAATGTCGGTCGTTAGCCAGGCCGCTGCGGCCCCTCCCGCCCCGACACTCAGCCATAGAACTATCCCACTAACCAGAGTCTCGATAAACCAGCCACCAAACAACCCGAAAAGCAGGCCGATAATCAGCCCAAGGTATAAACCGTATCGCCAACGATAACCACGCGCCAGTGATTCAGGCAGCCAGGTGGGCTGCATCTCTTCAATAAAAAAGAGGGATCGTCCTGCCTGCTGCATGCGGGCGCTTAAGAATGACAACCAATGCATGCTTTTTTCTTTAGAAATCGTGGCCTCTTTGACGTCGGTGTTATCCTTTTCATGCGTTGCAAATTTAGTGTCTACATAGGCGGCAAACAACGCTTTGCGCCGTGTTTCCACCGTGTCGTCCGGCGAAAATTCGCCCTTCTCAAAGTCAGCTTCCAGAACCGTAAACGCCTGTAGATACAGATTGAGCAGCAGCGGCGAGCGTAATGCCTCCCGCAACTGCCAATCGTCTTGCATCCGCACCAGCATGGCCTCAGTTTGTGTGCCGCCTACCCGCTCAATAAACGACACCATTTGCCGGTTTGCCAGCGGCTGCAAAACGAGGGCATTGCTCAAGGACAACTTGTTTTGTAACGCCTCATAATCCCCAATTCGGCTACAAACAACCAACCCACAAGGATAAGCCTGCGCAAATTCATTAATTGCCTCGACGCACTGCTCGCGCTGACCCTCCGCCTCGCTTACCTCATCCAACCCATCCAGCAGCAAAACAAATCTGTCCCTTTGCACCAACTGTTTCCGCGTTTCGGCCCGGTTCAAGCGGTACTGGTCATACGCCTGATTCGCCAGCCAATCGAGTAAATTCGTGCCATGTTTCTGGGCATACATGCCAAAGGAGGAGAGGTTAAAAAGAAGCGGAATCGACGCAGCAGCGTCGCGGCGCGCTTGTTGCAATAGGTCGTCCAACAGTTGTAACAATGTAATCGTCTTACCGCTCCCCGGTGCGCCTAAAATAAGCAGGGAACGATCCGCCGCCTCAAAAATTTGACTCAAGCGGTGGCCTGACAGCACCGGTCTGTCCACCCCTTGCTGGCGATGATATACAAGGTTGGAGGGTTGGCTGCCGGAACGATCCATACGCAGATCAATGTTTTTATCCAAGGCATTCTTAAGCACACCATCAATCCAGGCGACAGCAATGTTGTCAATTAGACGCAAAGCATCGGGTGATGGGGGTCTTTTCGGTTTAGGTTCAGCCGTCTTCACTTCTTTTGGATCCACTAATCCGTGATGGCGCATTTTGTCTGCGACTAGGTAAGCATCGAGCTGTCCTTGTCCATCCGGCAGTTGCAGATAAAGATCGTAGGCTGTTTGCCAGGCCACAACCATGCCCGCCTTATCCTCTGTTTTGGCAAACATATCGCCACGTGTTTCCGCTGCTTCGGCGGCTAAATGAGGGTTGCTGGTCGCATCAAGATTGATTTGGTCTAAGGGAGCAGCAGCTAAATCGGGACGGCCGTAAATCAACGCCAATTTTGCCTGCCACAATCGCGTCCAATCGGCTCCCGCGCCGCTGACCCGGCCTGCTGCAATTTGCTCATCGGCCCAGCGCAGTGCCCGTTCAATTTCTTCATAAGCGTGATATTTATAATTGGCCCACTTCGTCGCCAGACTCCGCAAGCCAGCCACGCCCGCGTCAGGATCGCTTACCAGGCGATGATAAATCGCTTCTGACTCCCATTCCAGATCATCTGTTTCATTAGCTTGCGCGTCACAGTAATCGGCAGCACGCCGGCTTAACTCACAAAAACGATCACGGTCCTCTTGCCACAAGTTATGTAACAGTTGGCGTCGTATGTGTTCATGGAGAGCGTACCCTTTTCCTGGGACTTGTTCGATGAAGGTCAACGCCAGCAGTTCACCATATAATTCGTCGCTATCCTTTGCCAACAAGGCATCCAAAAACAGCGAATTGAACCAATGCGGAACGGCTGCCGCTTGTATGGCCTCCTGCCCTTTTAGTGACAATACAGAGAGGCGCATCTCCAGCATAATCGCTTCCCGCGCTGCATCCGTGGTTGCTGCTGTCAACTGCTGTAAAATGTCCATCAATAAACAACTACCCATTCATATTTCGGGCGTGCCTCTCTGCATTTCTGAAACAATTCTTCCAAACGCTTTCTTCGTTGGCAATACCATATAAGCTCTTGTACAAATCCTGATATGGTTTCACGATTGGGTATTTCTTCGGGATCAATAGCCATGTCAAAACAAAGTTCCCTTACTTCTTTTGTAATGAACCTTTCCATCATTGCTTCTTTAAGTTGCGCTGTCCATTTAAAGGAGACGCTTGTATCGGAAGCTTTAGGGAAACTAATTTCGATTAAATCAACAATATCGCTGTAAATCCCCTTTGCAGACCGTAATACTTTAGATAGGGCTTCTTCTGATGGGATTTGGTAACCTTCCTTATTTGCCCAAACCATCCATGTTTGAACTTTATCAATGCCTTTTAATTCATGAAGACTTGAACTAATACTCCATTCCCCTTGAGGTTCAGGCACTTCTTTCCCAGAAATCACCACTCGCATTCCATTGCAAGCAGCGACACCTTCTAAGAAATATTCACGAAACCACTTATCAAACAAACTGGTTTCAGTTAATAAATAATCATAAGGATCAATGACCAGCAAAAACGGCGTTTGAAAGCTTTCTGCATCTGCAAACCAGGCATCAGCAAGGTCTTGATAGCAGTCCATAAGACTCGTTCCATTGCTGTGATTACAAACCTTTTGCAAATGTTTGGCAATGCTTCCTCTCCAAACAGGGTTTTCAGCGTTCTCTGGCTCTCCCAATTTATCAGCGACCATTCTGGTGAAATAAGGTAAGTTTTTCCAACGACATTTTTTCCCCATCTGTGTAAACAGTGAGTGAATTGGAACCCCACCACTTTGTAATTTTAACGAGTAGAAAGTCGTTTTATGACGCACCAAATTTACAAAATGTTCAACTAGTTGAGAGCTTCCGCTACCATTCTTTCCTTGGAACAGCAAGATGTTGCGATCTGCGCCGCTTTCCATAAATTCTGTAAAGAGTACCTGCTCTTTTTCGTAATTGGCAAGGGTTTTGTATGGCATTAAACAAACTCTAGTTATTCACTTGGAAGGCAAGGAAAAGCAAGATGGGTGAGTTAACTTCAAGAAATCAATGTGAATTAAAGGAAATACTTGGGCAGGTATACGTTACCTCAATGTATGGTGAAAACAGTTTACCACATTAGCTTCCCCAAACCCAATAAGTTCTGAAAATTACAGGCTGCAAAACAGGTTGTTCTGTTAAACAAGTACCCGGTAGTTTATCTGTTATCTCCATACTTCCGCTGCCATTCATACAATTTGGTCATCGCTTCCAGGGGGGACATGGAATTTATGTCAAGCTCTTTCAGTTCGTCAAGAATGGGGCTGGTTTCGGGGAAGAGGGCCATTTGCTGGACGGTGTTGAGGCGGCTGGGTTCTACGGCCGTCGTCGGCGCATGTTCCTCCAAATCCTGCAAAATCTCATTGGCCCGGTTAATTACGTCGCGGGGCAGGCCCGCCAGTTGGGCCACGTGGATGCCGTAACTCTGGTCCGCCCCGCCAGGGATGATCTGGTGCAGGAAGACGACCGAATCCCCTTCCTCGGCCACGGCCACGTTGTAATTGGCCACCAGAGGCAGCAAATCGGCCAGGCCGACCAGTTCGTGGTAATGGGTGGCGAACAGGGTGCGCGGCTTGAGGCGGGGGTGGTTGTGCAGGTATTCGATAATCGCCCAGGCAATGGCCAGGCCGTCGTAAGTGCTGGTACCCCGGCCGATTTCGTCCAGGATGAGCAGGGAGCGGTGGCTGGCGTGGTTGAGGATTTGCGCCGTCTCCACCATTTCTACCATGAAGGTGGAACGGCCGGCGTGCAGTTCGTCGTGTGCCCCGATGCGGGTGAAGATGCGGTCTACCAGGCCGACGCGCGCCTCCTCCGCCGGGACAAAGCTGCCAATCTGGGCCATGAGGGTGATGAGCGCCGTTTGTCGAAGGTAAGTGCTTTTCCCCGACATATTCGGCCCGGTGATTATCTGGATGCACTCGTCTTCGGTCATGCGGATGTCGTTGGGGACGAAACGCTCTAATTGCAAACTTTGTTCCACGACGGGGTGACGGCCGTTCCGAATCAGCAGCGTGTTATCCTCCCCCAACGTCGGCCGGACGTAATTCAGGTTCGCGGCCGTTTCCGCCAGCCCTGCCGCCACGTCCAGCCGGGCCAGAATGCGCGCCGTTTCCAGCAGCCGGGGCGCGTAGACAGCCACCTCCCGGCGCACCTCCGTAAACACCCGCCGCTCAATCTGCAAAATCCGCTCCTCCGCATTCAGGATGAGCGTTTCGTACTCTTTCAACTCCGGCGTGACGTACCGCTCCGCATTGGTCAGCGTCTGCTTGCGGATGTAATCGTCAGGGGCCAAATGGGCGTTGGCGCGAGTGATTTCGATGTAATAGCCAAACACCTTGTTAAAGCCCACCTTGAGCGTATTGATGCCCGTCCGCTCCCGCTCCCGCGGCTCCAGATTCGCCACCCACTCCCGCGCGTGCGCCGACGAGTTCATCACCCCGTCCAATTCCGCCGAAAAGCCGGGCCGGATGACGCCCATCTTGTTCAGATTGGGCGGCGCATCTTCTACGACAGGCCGTTCAATCAGATCGGCCGCTTGGGGGCAAAAATCGAGACTAGAGATTAGCGATTGGAGACTGGAGATCGGAGATTGAGCATCTGCTGACTGAACACTGAACACTGAAAACTGTTCACTGATCGTTTTTACTGTTCCCAAAGCCAGCCCAATCTGCGCCAAATCCCGCGGCGTGGCGCTGTCGTTGAGGACACGGTTGGTCAGGCGTTCCAGGTCAGGCAGCCCTTTGAGGGCGGCGCGGATGTCGGCGCGGAGGAGAGCGTCGTTGTAAAACGCTTCTACCTTGTCCAGGCGCTGGTTGATTTCGGCTACGGAGAGCAACGGCCGTGACACCCGATCCCGCAATAACCTGGCCCCCATCGCCGTTACCGTCTTGTCCAACACCCCCAGCAGCGAACCGGCCCGCTCGCCGTACAACGATTCCGTCAATTCCAGATTGCGCCGCGTGGCCGTGTCCAGGGCCATAAATCCCGCGACGCTGTAGGTAGAAAGCCGCTGAATCTGCCCCACCGCCCCCTTTTGCGTCTCCTGCAAATAATGAAGAATGCCCCCGGCAGCGCGGGTGGCTAACGATTTGCCCTCGCAGCCAAAAGCAGCCAGGCTACTCACGCCAAAATGGCGCAGCAGCGTTTGCCGGGCGTTGCCCTCTTCAAAGCGCCAGTCGGGCAGATGGCTGACCGATTTGACGTGTTCGTATAACGTTTGCTCGCTGTCCGGCAAAAGGAGTTCGGCGGGGGCCAGGCGGGCCAGTTCTTCGATGAGAGGACGACGGCCGTCAATCTGTGTCGTGGCAAATTCGCCCGTGGTAATATCTGCGTAAGCCAATCCCGCCCGGTCGCCTTCCAGGATGACGGCCGTCAGGTAATTGTTCCGCCCAGCATCCAGCATCCCCGGTTCAATCACCGTTCCGGCGGTAAACACCCGCACCACTTCCCGCGGCATCAACCCCCTAATCGGGTCTGTGCCGATTTGCTCGCACAGGGCTACCTTGTACCCTTTGTTGATCAGCTTGGCAATGTACCCTTCGGCGGCGTGATGGGGGACGCCGGCCATCGGGGTGCGCTGGTTTTTGCCCTGCGGCCGGCTGGTGAGGACCAAATCCAGCTCTTTGGCGGCCGTTTTGGCGTCATCGTCAAACATCTCATAAAAATCCCCCAGGCGGAAAAACAAAATTGCATCCGGGTATTGAGCCTTGATGTCCAGATATTGCTGGCGGCTGGGTGTGAGCTTGCCTTTAGCCATAAAAACTCCTCGTGTTGGGCGATTTGGCAAATCGCCCCGTAATCTGAAGCTGTGGTTGCGGTATCCCTACCGCTTTTATACCCTTTGTGGGAAGGCGATTTGAAAAATCGCCCTACAAAACGATCTGCCGGTTAAGCATAGCCAGAACAAAGGCAAAAGGCAAAAGAAAAGAGAGCCTCGCCTACACGAGACTCTCTCCTCTTCAATCAGCCTTCAACTATTCACTGAAAACTGACCACTGATTACTAAAAACTGCTTACGGCTGCACAACCTGCATGGCATCCATATTCTCCGTACCATACCCATTGGCGGAGCCATCCCAGTACATGCTGAAGGTGCAGCTTGTGCTGGCGCCCAGCGAACCGGGCGTACAGGTAAAGATGTCCGTGCCCGTGCCGCTGACGCCGCTGACGGAGAACGTACCGCGGCTGGTCAGGAAGATGTCGCCGTTGGCGGCTACGCTGACACCCCAGGTATCTTCGCTGCCGGAATCGGCCAGGCCCACGTCGGAACCGTCGAAGTAGAGGCTCCAGGAACCGCTGGTGTTAGCCCCCAACGAAGTGGGGGTGAACTTGACCAGGTCTTCATCCCGCCCGGATGCGCCGGGAACGCTGAAAGAACCTGCTGTG